>NZ_JAGPXQ010000016.1:0-121602 GCF_018070435.1 Micromonospora sp. C51
ATCATGAGGTTGACGGCAGTTGTTGATCTTCAAAGTGCCGCTAACTTCATGATCAACGGGATGAGGGGCGGGGAGGGAGAGGGGGTTGGGGAGGAGGGAGGGCCCCGTCGCGGCCCGGGTGTTCCGGGTCGGGACGGGGCCCTCCGTTGTCAAACCGACAGATCCAGGTCGCGGCGTGGCGTCAGACACCCCGCGACTGGACGTGCCGCAGATTCACTTGCCGCCGGCGAGCTTCTCCCGCAGTGCGGCGAGCGCCTCGTCGGTGGCCAGCGTGCCCGCCGGCTCCTCGGCCTGCCGGCTCGGGGCCGCGCTGCTGGTCGAGGTGGTGGTGCCGCCACCCGTGGGGGCGGGCTGCGGGTTGGCAGCGGCCTCGGCCTCGGCGGCCCGGGAGGTCTGCACCTGCTTCTGGTGCGCCTCCCAACGCTGCCGCGCCTCGGCGTACTGGTTCTCCCAGGTCTCGCGCTGCTTGTCGTACCCCTCGAGCCACTCGCCCGTCTCCGGGTCGAAGCCCTCCGGGTAGATGTAGTTGCCCTCGGTGTCGTAGGTCGCGGCCATGCCGTAGAGGGTCGGGTCGAAGTGCTCCTCGCCCTCGACGAAGCCCTCGTTGGCCTGCTTGAGCGACAGCGAGATCCGGCGGCGCTCCAGGTCGATGTCGATGACCTTGACCATGACCTCGGAGCCGACCTGGACGACCTGCTCGGGGATCTCCACGTGCCGCTCGGCCAGCTCGGAGATGTGGACCAGGCCCTCGATGCCGTCGTCCACCCGGACGAAGGCACCGAACGGCACCAGCTTGGTGACCTTACCGGGCACGATCTGCTGGATGGCGTGGGTGCGGGCGAACTGCCGCCACGGGTCTTCCTGGGTCGCCTTCAGCGACAGCGAGACCCGCTCGCGGTCCAGGTCGACGTCCAGGACCTCGACCTCGACCTCCTGGCCCACCTCGACGACCTCGGACGGGTGGTCGATGTGCTTCCAGGACAGCTCGGAGACGTGCACCAGGCCGTCCACGCCGCCCAGGTCGACGAAGGCGCCGAAGTTGACGATCGAGGAGACGACGCCCTTGCGGACCTGCCCCTTCTGGAGCTTGTTGAGGAACTCGGTACGCACCTCGGACTGCGTCTGCTCCAGCCAGGCCCGGCGGGACAGCACCACGTTGTTGCGGTTCTTGTCCAGCTCGATGATCTTGGCTTCGAGCTCGCGGCCGACGTACGGCTGCAGGTCGCGCACCCGCCGCATCTCGACCAGGGAGGCCGGCAGGAAGCCGCGCAGCCCGATGTCGAGGATGAGGCCACCCTTGACCACCTCGATGACGGAACCGCGGACGACGCCGTCCTCGTCCTTGATCTTCTCGATCGTGCCCCAGGCCCGCTCGTACTGCGCCCGCTTCTTGGAGAGGATCAGCCGGCCCTCCTTGTCCTCCTTCTGGAGGACAAGGGCCTCGATGTGGTCGCCCACCGAGACGACCTCTGCCGGGTCCACGTCGTGCTTGATCGACAACTCCCGAGAGGGGATGACACCCTCGGTCTTGTAGCCGATGTCGAGCAGGACCTCGTCCCGATCGACCTTGACGACGGTGCCTTCGACAATGTCGCCGTCGTTGAAGTACTTGATGGTCTCGTCGATCGCGGCGAGGAAAGCCTCCTCTGAGCCGAGATCGTCGACGGTGACCTTGGTGGCGCTCGAGGGGGCCTCGATGCTGCTCGTCATGTGGGCGGTTGCTCCGGTCGGATGGTGTGTCACAGCAGGCTGGTGTCGCGGTGACCTGTACGCGCCAACGGATCCGTCGGCGGGCCCACCTGGAAATCGCTGAACGAGATCTTGATGTGACTCCGTCGACCGCGCACCTGCTCCCTGCCGAGGCACACGATCCGCGAGCGCATCGTCTACCCTACCTGCTGCATTACCACAGCGTGCAAGCCCTCCCGTCTACTCATCGACGCACCAGCCGCGAAAGCGGAGATTTCGACCAGAGGTGCCGCGGGCGCGACGGGCCGCCGCCGACCCCACCGTCGTGAGGGCCTAGCGTGGCCTGGTGGACGACGAGGACCGGGTGACCCGGCGTCGGGTCGGTGACGCCGAGGCGCGCACCGCCAACCGGCGCTGGTGGGACGCCGACGCCGACGCGTACCAGGCCGAACACGGCAGCTTCCTGGGCGACGTGGACTTCGTCTGGTGCCCGGAGGGGCTGCGCGAGGCCGACGCCCGGCTGCTCGGCGAGGTGACCGGGCGGCAGGTGCTGGAGGTCGGCTGCGGCGCCGCCTCCTGCTCCCGTTGGCTGGCCGCCCAGGGGGCCCGGCCGGTGGCGGTGGACCTGTCCGCCGGCATGTTGCGGCACGCGACACAGGCCAACGCCCGCAGCGGGGTACGCGTGCCGCTGGCGCAGGCCGACGCGCTCGCGTTGCCCTTCGCCGACCAGACCTTCGACATCGCCTGCACGGCGTTCGGCGCGGTCCCGTTCGTCGAGGACTCGGCGGCACTGATGCGCCAGGTACACCGGGTGCTGCGTCCCGGCGGCCGGTGGGTCTTCTCGGTCACCCACCCGATGCGCTGGATCTTCCTGGACGATCCCGGGGAGGGCGGGTTGACCGCTGTGCACTCGTACTTCGACACCCGGCCGTACGTGGAACTGGACGAACACGGGCGAGCCAGCTACGTCGAGCAGCACCGCACCCTCGGCGACCGGGTACGCGAGCTGGTAGGTGCCGGGTTCCGACTGCTGGACCTGGTGGAACCGGAGTGGCCCGAGGGACACGAGGGGATCTGGGGGCAGTGGAGCCCGTTGCGCGGCCGACTCTTCCCCGGCACCGCCATCTTCGTCACCGAGAAACCGGACCACTGAGCCTGCTGTCCGCGACGGCGCCGTGCCGGACGGTCAGTGCGACGCCACCGTCCCCGGGTGGCGTTACGCCGGCAACCGGACGTGCTGCTCTGCCGCGCCGGACTGCCCGCCGACCGGTCCCGGCTGCGACCGGCAGACGTGGTGCTGGCCGTCGAGGTCGTCTCGCCGGGCACCCGCCGCGTCGACCGGTTCGCCAAGCCGGGCGAGTACGCCGCCGCCGGCATCCCCTTCTCCTGGCGCGTCGAGCAGGACCCGGTGCACGTGTACGCGTACCGCCTCGGCGACCGGATCGGGCCGGGCGGGGAGCGGCAGTACGAACGTGTCGCCGACAGCGCGGAGCTGACCGAACCTTTCGAGATCAAACTTCCGGTCCACGACCTCACTCCATAGCTCCGGCCGGCCCGTAACCGGGCGGCGGCGTTTTCACCGACGGCCCCCGGGTACCCGAACCCCATGGCCGACCAGGAGTTCCGCAAGGGCGACCACGTCTCCTGGGCCAGCCACAGCGGCCGGGCCCACGGTGTGGTCAAGGAGAAGCTGACCGAACGGACCCACGTACGCGGGCACGCCGTGAACGCGTCACCGGAGCAGCCGCAGTACCGCATCCGCAACGACGACTCGGGTCGTGATGTGGCCCACCGTCCGGAGGTGCTGCGCCGTGAGCAGTCGTGACGATCCGGATCAGACCTACCGGGAGTTCACCGAGGCGGTGAACATGAAGCCCGGCGAGTTGTCGAAGTGGCTGAACACCGAAGAGTCCAAGCATGTCGGCTGGCGGAGAAAGGGCAGCGGGGGCGGCGAGACGGTCGGCCACGAGTCCGGCCGAAAGATCATCGACCTGTTGCGTCGCAAACGCGGCCAGCTGACCGAGGCCGACTACAAGCACATGCGCAAGGTCGTCGGGTACGTCCGACGACACATGGCGCAGCGTCCCAGCGGCGACGTCCGCGACACCCGGTGGCGGTACTCGCTGATGAACTGGGGCCACGACCCGGTCAAGGCGCCGCTGCCACCGCCCGGCGGCCCCTCCCGCAAGGCCCTCGACCGGCACGGCACCCCACCCAAGTCCCGCCGAGGCCCCGGCCGCTGAGATCCGCGCCGGACTGCGGACGCGCCCCCAGCAGGCGACAACTTCGGCGAAGTTGCTGTGTCAGCCGGCCCGCGAGGCAGCAACTTCCCCGAAACTCCCAAGGAAACGGGTCAGTGGTCGGCGCTGTTCCAGTCGCGGCCGTCGCCCACCGACACCTCCAACGGCACCGACAGCGGGTACGCCCCACCCATCTCGCGCCGGACCAGTTCCTCAAGCACCGTCCGTTCTCCCGGCGCGACCTCGAAGACCAGCTCGTCATGCACCTGCAACAGCATCCGGGAGCGCAGGCCGGCGTCCCGCAACGCGGTGTCGACGTGCAGCATGGCGACCTTGATGATGTCCGCCGCGGAGCCCTGGATCGGGGCGTTGAGCGCCATCCGCTCGGCCATCTCCCGCCGCTGCCGGTTGTCGCTGACCAGGTCGGGCAGGTAACGCCGACGGCCGAGGATGGTGGAGGTGTAGCCGTCCTGGCGAGCCCGGGCAACCACCTCCTGCAGGTAGTCGCGTACCCCGCCGAAACCGGCGAAGTAGTTCTCCATCAACCCGCGTGCTTCCTCGGCGCTGATGCCGAGCTGCTGGGAAAGGCCGAAGGCGCTGAGCCCGTACGCCAGGCCGTAGTTCATCGCCTTGATCTTGCGCCGCTGGTCCGGGGTGACCTCGGCGAGCGGCACCGTGAAGACCGACGAGGCCGTCGCGGCGTGGAAGTCGGCGCCGGAGTTGAACGCCTGGATCAGCGCGTCGTCTGCCGACAGGTGCGCCATGATCCGCATTTCGATCTGGCTGTAGTCGGCGGTGAGCAGGCACTCGAAGCCCTCCCCCACCACGAAGGCGCGGCGGATCCGTCGCCCCTCCTCGGTGCGGATGGGGATGTTCTGCAGGTTGGGTTCGGTGGAGGAGAGCCGGCCGGTGGCGGCCACCGTCTGGTTGAAGGTGGTGTGGATGCGCCCGTCGTCGGAGACCGACTTGAGCAGCCCGTCCACCGTCGACTTGAGCTTTGCCACGTCGCGGTGCCGCAGCAGGTGGGCCAGCACCGGGTGCGGGTTCTGCGCGTAGAGCCACTGCAACGCGTCCGCGTCGGTGGTGTAACCCGTCTTGATCCGCTTGGTCTTGGGCAGGTTCAGCTCGCCGAAGAGGATCTCCTGCAACTGCTTGGGTGAGCCGAGGTTGAACTCCCGCCCCACCGCCTCGTACGCGCCCTGCGCGGCGGCCTTCACCTCGGCGGCGAAGTGCGCCTCCAACTCGGTCAGGTAATCCGTGTCGGCGGCGATGCCGGTGCGCTCCAGCTGCGCCAGCACCCGCATCAGCGGCAGCTCCACCCCGGCCATCAGCCGGGCCGACTGCTCCCCGTCGCGGGACAGCTCCGCGTCGATCGCGTCGGCCAGGTCGAGGGTGGCCCGGGCGTGCAGCATCAGGTTCTGCTCGGCCTCGCTGTCGCCGCCGAGCCCGTCGAGGGTCAGCTGCCCGGTCTCCGGGGCGTCGACCCGCAACTCCCGGTGCAGGTAGCGCAGCGCCAGATCGGTGAGGTCGTAGGAGCGCTGGTCCGGGCGCGCCAGGTACGCGGCGATCTGGGTGTCACGCGCGATGCCGGCCAGCGCCCAGCCGTGCGCGGCGAAGGCGAGCACGGCCGGCTTGCTGTCGTGCAGCACCTTGGGGCGGGTCTCGTCGGCCAGCCACGCCGCCAGCGCCGCCTCGTCGCCGGCCTCCAGCTGGCCCGGGTCGAACCAGGCCGCCGCGCCGTCGGCGGTGGCCAGCGCCATGCCGGTGACGGTGGCGGTGTGCCGGCGGTTCGGACCGGTGTCGAGCTTTACCGCGACGCCGACGCCGGTGCCGGCCGGCGCGTGCGATTCCAACCAGCCCACCAGCGCCCCGGGCGCGGCCAGCACCTCGCCGACCAGGTCGAAGCCCGACTCAGCCTCCGGCTCGACCGCTTCGAGGTACTGATAGAGACGGTCGCGCAGGATGCGGAACTGAAGAGTGTCGAAGACCTGGTGCACCGCCTCGCGGTCCCATCCCTGCCAGCGGGTGTCCTCGGGCCGCAGCGGCAACTCCAGGTCGGCGACCAGCTGGTTGATCTCGTAGTTGCGGATCACATCGGCAAGCCGTTCCCGGAGACTGTCGCCCGCCTTGCCCTTGATCTCGTCGGCGCGGGCGATGACGCCCTCCACCCCGCCGTACGCGTTGATCCACTTCGCGGCCGTCTTCGGGCCGACGCCGGGGATGCCGGGAAGGTTGTCGCTGGTCTCGCCGACGAGTGCGGCCAGGTCGCGGTAGCGGCCGGGGGTGACGCCGTACTTCGCCTCGACCGCAGCCGGGTCCATCCGCGCCAGGTCGGAGACGCCCTTACGCGGGTAGAGCACAGTGATCTGCTCGTCGACGAGTTGAAAGGCGTCCCGGTCGCCGGTGCAGATCAGCACCGGCATGCCCTGGTCGCGGGCCTGGCAGGCCAGCGTGGCGATGACGTCGTCAGCCTCGTAGCCCTCCTTCTCCACCACCGGGACGCGCAGCGCCGCCAGGATCTCCTTCACCAGGCTGACCTGGCCCTTGAAGTCGGTCGGGGTCTCGCTGCGGCCCGCCTTGTACTCCGCGTAGCGGTCGGTGCGGAAGGACCGGCGGGAGACGTCGAAGGCGACAACGATGTGGGTCGGTTGCTCGTCGCGCAACACGTTGATCAACATTGAGGTGAAGCCGTAGACCGCGTTCGTCGGCTGCCCGGTCGTGGTGGAGAAGTTTTCCACCGGCAGGGCGAAGAACGCCCGGTAGGCCAGGGAGTGTCCGTCGACGAGGAGCAGGCGCGGGGTCGTAGCTGTCACGGCTGCGACTCTAGTCCGTACCGCCGACAAGGCTGGCGCGGCAGCACCGGAACGCCGCCGGCCGCCCACCCACGAGGGACGGACGGCCGACGCCGGTACGACACACCTCAGGCCACGCCCAGGTACGCCTCCTTGATCGACGGGTCGTGCAGGAGTTCCTGACCGGTGCCCTCCTTGACGATCCGACCGGTCTCCAGCACGTAGGCCCGGTGGGCCCGGGAGAGCGCCTGCTGGGCGTTCTGCTCCACCAGCAGCACCGTGGTGCCCTGCTGGTTGATCTCCACGATGATGTCGAAGATCTGCTGGATGATCATCGGGGCGAGACCCATCGACGGCTCGTCCAGCAGCAGCAGTTTCGGCCGGCTCATCAGCGCCCGGCCGACGGCGAGCATCTGCTGCTCACCGCCGGAGAGGGTGCCACCGGCCTGCTTACGCCGCTCGCGCAGCCGGGGGAACATCTCCAGCACCCGCTCCAGGTCGGCGGCGATGCCGGCGTGGTCGCGCCGGGTGTACGCCCCCATGTCCAGATTTTCCAGCACGGTCATGCCGGGGAAGATCTGCCGACCCTCGGGCGACTGGCACAGGCCCCGGACCACCCGCAGGTCGGCGCGGAGCTTGCTGATGTCCTCACCGTTGAAGGTGATCCGGCCGCCGGACAGCGACCTGATCCCGGAGATCGCCCGCATGGTGGTGGTCTTGCCGGCGCCGTTGGCACCGATCAGGGCCACCACCTCCCCCTCGTTGACGGTGAGGCTGATGCCGTGCAATGCCTCGATCCGGCCGTACGAGACGCTGACGTTGTCCAACTCAAGCAGCATCGGCGGACTCCCCCAGGTATGCCGCGATCACCCGCGGGTCTCGGCTGACCTCGTCCGGCAGGCCGTCGGCGATCTTGCTGCCGAACTCCAGCACCACGATCCGGTCGGTGACACCCATCACCAGCCGCATGTCGTGCTCGATCAGCAGCACGGTGACGCCGTTGTCGCGGATCCGGCGGATCAGCCCCAGCAGTTCCTCCTTCTCGGCCGGGTTGAACCCGGCCGCCGGCTCGTCCAGGCAGAGCAGCTTCGGCTCGGTGCCGAGCGCCCGGGCGATCTCCAGCCGCCGCTGGTAGCCGTACGGGAGGTTGCGCGCCGCGTCGTTGGCCCGGTCGGCGATGCCGACGAAGCGCAGCAACTCCATCGCTTTCTCCTCGGCCTCCCGCTCCTCCAGAACGTAGCGGGACAGGCCGAAGGTCTTGGCGAAGGACCGCCGCAACTGCTGCCAGGTACGTGCGACACCGCCGGCGGCGGTGACCTCCGGCAACTGCTCCGGCGTGGGCCGCACCCGGTAGAGCCGGAACAGCGCGCCGGGCACGCTCGTCTTGTGCCGGGAGTCCGTCCCGACCATGACGTTCTCCAGCGCCGACATCTCCGGGAACAGCCGGATGTTCTGGAACGTCCGGGAGATGCCCAGCCGGCTGATCTGGTGCGGCTTGCGACCGGTGACCCGCTCGCCGCCGAACCGGACCGCACCCGAGGTCGGCTTGTAGACCCCTGTCATCACGTTGAAGCAGGTGGTCTTGCCGGCACCGTTGGGCCCGATCAGGCCGAGGATCTCGCCTTCCTTGATCTCGAAGTTGACCTCGTTGAGCGCGACCACGCCACCGAACCGGAGCGTGACGTTGTCGACCTCCAGCAGGTTCCTGGCCGGTTTCGGTTGGGCCGGGATCTTCGGCGCCGCCGGGGTCTTCGTCTCATCAGACATGAGCGGGCGCCTCCTCTGCCTCCGCCGCGCGGTCCTTCAGCTCACGGGCCCGCCGCCGGCTCGGGATCAGGCCCTGCGGACGCAGGATCATCACCAGCACCATGGCCAGACCGAAGGCCAGCCAGCGGTAGTCGGCGATCTCCCGGAACCGCTCCGGCAGGTACGCCAGCAGCACCGCACCCACCGACACGCCGACCATGTTGCCCGAGCCGCCGACCACCACCATCGCCACGAACAGGATGGAGAGGTTCACGTTGAACTGGGTCGGGTCGATGAAGGCGTACCGGCTGGCGAACAGGAACCCGGCGAAGCCGCCGAGCGCCGCGCCGATGGCGAAGGCCCAGAGCTTGAACTTGAACGGGTAGACGCCCATCACCGCGGCGGCGTCCTCGTCCTCCCGGATGGCCAGCCAGGAACGACCGACCCGGCTGTGCTCCAGCCGCCGCACCGCGAAGACCATGAGAAGCACGACGGTGATCGCCAGCCAGTACCACGGCTTGATGTCGATCAGGCCGAAGATCTGGTTGTCCGGCGAGGGCGGACCCTCCGGCCCGGGAATCGCCGAGATGCCCTGCGGGCCCCGGGTGACGCCCTCCAGGTTGCGGGCCACGATGCGGATGATCTCACCGAAGCCGAGCGTCACGATGGCCAGGTAGTCACCGCGCAGCCGCAGCGTCGGCCAGCCCAGCAGCACCCCGGAGATCAGCGCCAGCACCAGTGCGATGAAGGCACAGATCGCCCAGGTCACCGCCCAGGTGGGCGGCAGGTCGAACTCCCGCTGGAACCACTGCACCACCGGCGAGTTCACCGAGCCGAACAACGCCACCGCGTACGCGCCGATGGCGAAGAAGCCGATGTAGCCGAGGTCGAGCAGACCGGCCAGGCCGATGACCACGTTGAGGCCGATCGCCACCAGCACGTAGACGGCGCAGGTGAAGAGCACACCCGCCCAGTTGCTGCCGCCCGAGATCGAGTCGGTACGCAACCAGGTGAGGCCGGGGATGCCGAGCAGCGGCAGGTAGTAGAGGAACACCACGAAGGCGACGAACGCCAGGGACCGCTGCCACTTCGGCAGCGCGCGCCACCGGTCGCCGACCGCGTGCAGGGCGTTGACCCGGCTGCGGTCCAGCTCTCGCATCTTGTTGATCATGCTCGGGCCCTCCCCAGCGATTCGCCCAGAATGCCGGTGGGCCGGAACATCAGCACCACCACCAGCACCACGAAGGCGATGACGTCCTCCCAGCTGGACTGGAAGAGGGTGGCGCCGTAGACCTCGACGATGCCGAGGAACAGCCCGCCCACCAGCGCGCCACGCAGGTTACCGATGCCACCGAGCACGGCCGCGGTGAACGCCTTGAGACCGAGCACGAACCCGATGCTGTTCTGCGTGAAGCCGAATCGCATGCTCCACAACAGCGCCGCCGCGCCGGCCATGATGCCGCCCAGCACGAAGATCAGCATGATCACGCGCTCCTGGTTGACGCCCATCAGCGCCGCCGTCTCCGGGTTCTGCGCCACCGCCCGCACGCCCCGGCCGTACCGGGTGCGGTTGATGAACCAGTCCAGCAGCGCCATCATCACCACGGCGGAAACGAACACGATCATCTGGATGTTGGTGATCGACGTGCCGAAGATCGTGAAGAGCGTCTTCTGCTCGATGATCGTCGGCATGCCGAGGATGATCCGGGCCCGACCGAAGATCGAGGGCACCGCCTCGCCCAGCAGCTTCGGCAGCACCAGGCCGAAGATCTCCACCAGCACCAGCGACAGGCCGATGGCGGTGATCAGGAAGATCAGTGGCGGCGCGTTCTTGCGCCGCAGCGGGCGGTAGGCGATCCGCTCGATCGCCAGCGCGGTGCCGCCGGAGGCGAGCGCCGCGACTATCAGGCCGAGCACCAGGAGCAGCACCGCCTGGCCGATCGGCGGGTTGTTCTCCACCCCGAAGGCGGTCCACAGGCCGAGCACCGCGAAGGTGCCGACCATGAACACCTCGGAGTGAGCAAAGTTGATCAGACGCAGGACGCCGTACACCAGGGTGTAGCCCAGGGCGATCAGGGCATAGATCGCCCCCTTGGACAACCCATCGACGGTGTGCTGGCCGATGTGGCCGAAGAGATCGTCGAAATTCACCAAGGTCTCCTTGCATGGAGCGCGGCCGGGGCAACGAACAACCCCGGCCGCACTCGGTGCCGGTCGTCAGCTGAGCTTGAGCTCCTGCAGCGGCTCGAACGCCGTGCCCTTGATCTCGTACGACCAGATGACAACCCGCGACGGGTCAACGTCACCGTTGGCGTCGAACTTGATGTACTTCGACACGCCCTGCTTGTCGTAGTTCTTCACGTACTCCAGGATCTCGGCGCGGCTCTTCTTGCCGTCCTTGAAGGCGTCCACGAAGATCTGCGCGGCGTCGAAGCCCTCAGCACCGTAGGAACCCGGCGCCTGGCCGTACGCGGCCTGGTAGTCGGCGGTGAAGGTACCGCCGGCCTTGTCGGCCGGGAGGCACGGGCAGGTGATGATGGAGCCCTCGGCACCGCCGGAGGCACCAGCCGGGAAGGCCGGGTCGTAGAGACCGTCCGGGCCGATGAACTTCGCCTCGACACCGGCGGCACGCATCTGGCGGACCAGCGGCGCGGCCTCACGGGTGTACCCGCCGTAGAAGACGAAGTCGGCGTTCGCCGCCCTGATCTTCGAGATGGTGGCGTCGAACTGCGCCTGCCGCTCCTGGATCTTGTCGCTGGCGGCGACCGTGGCGCCCAGGTTCTTGGTCAGCTCGGCGGTGATGCCGGCACCGTAGGCGCTGGCGTCGTCGATCAGGAAGACCCGCTGCGCGTTCTGCGACTTCAGGTAGGTCGCCACGGCGCCCGCCTGGGTGCCGTCGTTGCCGACCACCCGGAAGAAGGACTTGTTGCCCTTCTGGGTCAGGTCGGTCCGGGTCGCCGACGGGGCGACCATCACCAGACCGGCGGCCTCGTAGACCGGCATCGTGGCGTCCGACTCACCGGAGAAGTGACCGCCGATGACACCGAGGAACGAGGCGTCACCCGCAACCTGGTTCGCCACCGGAGTGGCCTGCGCCGGGTCACCCTGCGTGTCGAACTCGACCATCTCGATCTGGCAGTCGGCGTTCGCGTCGTTGTGCTGCTTGATCGCGAGCTTGGCGCCGTTCAGCGACGGCAGCACCAGACCCGCGTTGTCACCACTGAACGCGCCGAAAATGGCGATCTTGCCACCGCAGTCCCCGGACGCGGTGTCATCGCCGTTGCTGCCACCGGTGTCCTGGCAACCCGCGGCGGCCACCAGCACCGCGGCGAGCGCGGCAGTACCCAGCGCCCTTGAATAGCTTCGCCTCACGGCTTCCTGACCTCCTCCAGAAGCAGGACAGGTACCTGATCCGGGCGGCGGCGACGGCTGTGGCGCGGCACCACCGGCCCAGCAAGGACACCCCCTGCATTACGGCTCGTGATGGCGGAGCGTACCCACACTCCTACGGTCTCGGAAGAGTCAGGGGCGGGGTCTGCGAAACCGTTACGAAGACGACCCCGAATGCCGCCACTCCCGTAACAGGTCAATCCGCTGACCGGTCGTTGAGCGGCTGCCCGTCCGCCACTCGGGACATGATCGATCACCCAAACGGACCTGCACCGATCGCCGGGCACCACAATCGGACGTCGCCGTACGATCAACCGAAGCAGCTACAGAAAGTAGCCGAATGGACTCACTGCGGCGTCGCCGGAAACCGAGCGACCCAGAGCGACGTGGCCGAGCCGTCGTCCACCGCCAGCAACCACCGTTGGCCGTCCGCCGCCAGGCTGACGCTCCGGTCCGCCCCCACCGGCGCCGCCACCGGCAACTCGACCACCCGCCAACGGTCGCCCCGATCGTCCGACAGCCACCCGCCGTACCGCTCCCCGTCGGAAACCACCGCCACGATCCGGCCGGCCGCGGCGGCCAGCCCACCGACCGAGGGCACCCCGCCGGCCACCCCACCGAACCCACCGGCCGCCGTCCAACCCGTCGGCTCCTGACGCCACGCGCCGAACCCCCGGCCCCGCAGCCCCACCCCCACCGGCGCGCCGTCGACCAGGACCACCCGCTGCATCTCCTCGTACGCCTCGGTGCCCGCCAGCACGGTGCGACGCCAGTCACGCCCGTCCGCCGACGTCCACGCCGCCGGATCCCGGTCGATGCGGCCCGGGACCAACAGTCCCCCCACCGCCAACCACCCCGACGACCCGGCCACCGCGTCGAACGCCCAGGTCACGCCCTGCTCGTCGGTGGACAGCTCCGGCGCGCCCTCGATCAGCGTGAACTCCGCAGCGTCCGGCGAGACCCAGGCCGCCGCACCGCTGGCCCGGTTGCCGACGATCAGCCAACCGGCGGGACCGGCGGTCAACCGGGACACGTTCACCGCCTTCGGCCCGCCGTACAGCTCGAACGACGCCGCCACCTCGACCAGCGTGCCGTCCCCCCGCTGCCACCAGGTGCCCACCCGCGGATTGCCGTGCGCGCCACCCACCTTGCCCCCGACGGCAGCCGCGCGCCCGTCGCGGCAGGCGATCGAGAACAACACGCTCCGCTGCCCGTAATAGGAGTCGGCAACCACCGGCACCGGCGTCCACAGCGCACCGTCCCGGCTGGACCATGCTGCCGGTCGGGCGCCGCCGGCCCCGTCGGCAACCGCACCCGCCGCATACCACTGGTCCGCGCAGACAGCCAGATCCCGCACCACGATGCGCCCCGGCCCGTCGGGCGACGGCAGTTGGACCCGCTGCCACACCAACGACGCCGGCTCCGGTTCGTCGGTCTCGCCCCCGGGTGCGGGACAGCCAGCCAGCAGCGCCGCGAGCAGGCCGCACACCACGAGGAAGAAGCGACGACCACCAGAGCGCCGGGTACGCGCGAAGCACCGAACGCCCATACGGCCAGATGCTAGCGGTGACTACGAGCCTCGGCGATGGGGCGCAACCACGACAGCCCCGTTGTGGCCACCGGTTACGGCGACCCGGTCGACAACCGGTCAGGAGGCCGGCTCGGCCACCTCACCGCCGGCGGTCTCGGCGAGGATCCGCTCGGAGACCTCCTTCATGGTCATCCGGTGGTCCATCGCGGTGCGCTGGATCCACTTGAACGCCTGCGGCTCGCTCATGTTGTACGTGGTCATCAGCGCGCCCTTGGCCCGCTCGACGGTCTTGCGGACCTCCAGCCGATCGGTCAGCCCGGCCACCTCGGCCTCGAGCGCGGCAATCTCCGAGTAGCGGGAGAGGGCGATCTCCACCGCCGGCACCAGGTCGCTCTTCTGGAAGGGCTTGACCAGGTACGCCATCGCACCCGCCGCGCGAGCCCGCTCCACCAGATCACGCTGGCTGAAGGCAGTCAGAATGATCACCGGCGCGATCCGGGCACCGGCGATCCGCTCGGCGGCCGCCAGCCCATCCATGATCGGCATTTTGATGTCGAGAATCACCAGGTCGGGCTTGAGTTCCTCGGCCAGCCGGATGGCGGTCTCCCCGTCACCGGCCTCGCCGACCACCTCGTAGCCCTCCTCGGCCAGCATCTCGGCCAGGTCCAGCCGGATCAGCGCCTCGTCTTCGGCGATCAGTACCCGCCTGCGCGCGGCATCCGTCTGCGTCTCGGCCACGAGCCACTCCCACCCAGTCTGTGCCGTGACACCCGCGGTACCGGGTGTCGCCGCTCCTAGCGTAGTGGGTAACCTATGGAGCGACGCGACAGGCGTTCAGCGAGAAAGTCCCCGTATTCCAACCGGTAGAGAAACGGAGCTCAAACCTCCGACAGTGTGGGTTCGAATCCCACCGGGGACACCGAAAGTGTCGTACGGACGTTCGACGATACTGCCATGCATCCACCCGAGGTGCGGGAACGCGCACGAAGCTTGTACCTGGCTGGTGCGACTGTCGCAGAGGTTGCCAGGCGCATCGGCCTGCCCTATGCGACCGTGCGCCACTGGTGCAGGGATCGGCCGATGCCAAAGATGCGGACCACCGCCTTTCGCTGCTTCCGATGTCGCACCGACGTCGACAACCCGACAATCGGTGCCGCCTACGCCTACCTGCTCGGTCTCTACCTCGGCGACGGGCATCTGGTGACCTCCGCGCGGGTTCCGGTGCTCCGGATCTCATGCAGCAACGCCTGGCCCGCCCTGATCGACGCATGCGAGGCTGCCATGCGAGCGGTGCTCGCGGGCAAGGTCCAACGGGTCCAGCAGCAAGGTTGCGTCAGCGTGCAGAGCTACGGCACACACTGGCCCTGCCTGCTGCCGCAACACGGGCCCGGCAAGAAGCACGAGCGGCGGATAGTTCTCGCCGACTGGCAGGAGCGCATTGTCCGGACGGTCCCCGGTGACTTTCTGCGCGGCCTCTTCCACTCCGACGGCTGCCGGATCGCGAACCGCGTCACCGTGCGCGCAAAGACGTACGTCTACCCGCGTTACATGTTCGTCAACGAGTCCACCGACATCATGGGGCTCTGCCAATGGGGCCTGGACCTGCTCGACATCGCCTGGCGGATGAACCGTCCCAACAGCCTCTCGGTCGCGCGCCGGGAGGCGGTGGCCGCGCTCGATCGCCACGTCGGCCCGAAGTCGTGAATCACGCGGACACCACCGACCGACGACTGTCCGCACGCCGAAGGTTCGACCGGGTCAGCTCGTGGCGAGCGCGTTCTCCAGGTCGGCGCGCAGGTCCTCCGGGTCCTCCAAACCGACGGAGAGGCGCAGCAGTCCGCCGTCGGGTTTGGCCGCCGCCTCGACGGGGCGATGGGTGAGGGACGCCGGGTGTTGGATGAGCGTGTCGACGCCACCGAGGGAGACGGCGTGGGTGATCAGCCGGCAGGCGCCGGCGACCGTGGCGGCGGCGGGCGCGCCGCCGCGTACCTCGAAGGCGAGGAGGCTGCCGGGGCCGGACATCTGCCGGCCGACGAGCCCGGCCGGGTCGTTGGCGCCGGGGTGGTGGACCCGCGCGACCGCCGGGTGCGCGGCGAGCCAGAGGGCGAGTTTCTCCGCGCCGGCCTGCTGGGCGCGGACCCGCAGCGGCAACGTTTGCAGGCCGCGGTGCAGCAGGTAAGCCCCGAGTGGGTGCAGGATCGCGCCGGTGAGGGCGCGGACCTGACGCAGCCGGGTGGCCCACTCGGCGTCGCAGGCGATCACTCCGGCGAGGACGTCGCCGTGGCCGCCGATGCTCTTGGTGGCGCTGTGCAGCACCAGCTGGGCACCGTGTCGGGTGGGTTGCTGAAGGACCGGGGTGGCGACGGTGTTGTCGATCAGCAGGGGCACCTGGCCGGCGGCGTCGGCGAGGGCGGCGATGTCGATCAGGTCGAGGGTGGGGTTGGCGGGGGTTTCGGCGATCACGAGCGCGGTGTCGGGGCGGATGGCGGCGGCGACGGTGTCGGGGCGGGCCCAGGTGACGTCGGTGCCGAGCAGGCCGGTGGCGAGGACGTGGTCGGTGCCGCCGTAGAGGGGGCGGACGGCGACCAGGTGTCGTCGGCCGTCGCGGGTGGCGGCGAGCAGGGCTGCCGTGAGCGCGGCCATGCCGCTGGCGTAGGCGACGGCCTCGGCGGTGCCTTCCAGTTCGGCGAGGGCGGTTTCGAAGCGGGCGACGGTCGGGTTCCACAGCCGTTGGTAGACGGCGCTGGCGTCGGCGGGGAGGGTGCCGCCGGTGGCGAGGGTTTCGTAGGCGTCGCCGCCGGCGTCCACCGAGGGCAGGGGGTTGGTGGTGGACAGGTCGATCGGCGGCACGTGGACGCCGAGCGCGGCGAGGTCGTCGCGGCCGGCGTGCACGGCTCGGGTGTCCACGGTCGTCATGTCGAGAGGATCGAACATCTCGCCCATCTGGGGCAATAGTTCCGAATATTATTCGTCATAATCGCTTTCGAAGCCGGTGCTGTTCGATGGAGGATGGCGGCATGCCCCCCGTATCGAACGATGTTCGGCCGTTCGTGGCCCTCGACGACACCGACCGCGCCATCCTGACCGAGCTGGCCGGCGACGGCCGGTTGCCGAACAATGCCCTGGCCGAACGGGTGGGGGTGGCGCCGTCGACCTGCCTGGCGCGCACCCGGGCACTGCGGGAGTGCGGGGCTATCCGGGGTTTCCACGCCGAGGTGCATCCGGCGGCGTTGGGGCTGCCGTTGCAGGCGCTGGTGTCGGTGCGGCTGACCGAGCACGCGCGGGCGGCGGTGGACGCGTTCCGGGCCCGCTCGGTGCGTCTGCCGGGTGTGGTGTCGGTGTTCCACGTGGCCGGGGCGGAGGATTACGTGCTGCACGTGCGGGCGGCCTCGGCGGAGGCGCTGCGCGATTTCGTGCTGGACCATCTGGCGGTGGATCCGGCGGTGCAGCACACGCAGACCAGCCTGATCTTCGAGCAGGCCCGCGGGTCAGGTTGATCACGTCGTCGTGCGGTTCGGGAACAGAACGGGTGGGCGCCGGGTTGGCCAGGCGCGTGATCGACGTACCGTTGTCTGTCCTTGACCTCGCTCCCGTCGCCGCCGGCGCCTCCGCCGGTGAGGCGTTGCGGCACACCACCGAGTTGGCGCGACGCGCCGACGAGTTGGGCTACCACCGGTTCTGGGTGGCCGAGCACCACAACATGCCGGCCATCGCGTCCTCGGCGCCGGCGGTGCTGATCGCGCACCTGGCCGCGCACACCACCGACATCCGGGTCGGTTCGGGTGGGGTGATGTTGCCCAACCACCCGCCGCTGGTGGTCGCCGAGCAGTTCGGCACCCTCGACGCGTTGCATCCGGGGCGGATCGACCTGGGCATCGGCCGTGCTCCGGGCACGGATCAGGTGACCGCGTTGGCGCTGCGCCGGACCATGGAGGGCCTGTCGGCCGAGGGTTTTCCCCGCGAGCTGAACGACCTGATGGGCTATTTCGACGAGGACGGGTCGGGCCGGATCACCGCCACTCCGGGGCGTGGGCAGCGGCCGGCGGTGTGGTTGTTGGGTTCCAGTGGTTTCAGCGCCCAGCTGGCCGGCGCGCTGGGTCTGCCGTTCTCCTTCGCGCACCACTTCAGCGCGCAGAACACGTTGCCGGCGTTGGCGCTGTACCGGCAGAGTTTCCGCCCGTCGCGGTGGCTGGAGCGGCCGTACGCGATGGTGGCGGTGAACGCCGTCTGTGCGGAGTCCGACGAGCGCGCCGAGTGGTTGGCCGGGCCGGCCGGGTTGTCGTTCCTGCGGCTGCGGTCGGGTCGGCCGCAGCCGCTGGCGACGCCCGACGAGGCGGCGGCGTACCCGTACACCGAGTTCGAGCGGGAGTTCCTGGCGCAGCGCCGGCAGGGTCAGGCGAGCGGTTCTCCGGAGACGGTACGCCGACAGTTGGGTGAGCTGCTGGCCAGCACCGGCGCGGACGAGCTGATGCTGACCACGATGGTGTACGACGTCGCCGACCGGGTGCGTTCGTTCGAGCTGATTGCGACCGAGGTGGCCGGCGGCCTGCGCCGCTGACGCGATGGAAACCGCCCGGCCGGCTTCGCTGGCCGGATCGGCATGGTGGCCCAGGTCACAGCGTTTCCGGGGCCGCGAAACACGATCTTCACGACAGCGTCACCCTCGCGACGCGGAGCCCGCCTAACTTTGTATCCGGTGGTGGTACGGCACTCCCCGGTCGGGACGGGTCGGGGGTGCCGCGGTGTGGGGCACCGGGCCGCAGTTGTGCGGATTCCGCGATTGCGGCCCGGTGCCTTCTCCCGTTTCTTCTACCGCTTGTGCACCCCGGCGGTCAACGCAGGTAGATGTCGGGCGCGGGTGGCGTGGTCATGCCGTCGCCGATGAAGAAGCTCGGGTGCGGGGGCTGGTTGTAGGCGGTGTTCTGCCAGGCGACGGCGACCCGGTACTGCAGGTCGTGCATCAGGGTGTGGAGCCGGATGCTGGTCGGGGTCGGGGTGCTGTAGATGCGCAACGCCCGGCTGTCGGTGGTGCGCCACACCACCTCCTCCCGCCAGTCACCGAACAGGTCGGCCGAAAGCGCGGGGGTGGCCTTGGTGCCGTTGTTGGACGCGACGCCACTGCCGGTGAGCAGGCGGGTGTCGCCACCCGTGCCGTACTTGTCGATGCGGGTGGCGTCGAGCAGTTCGCGGACCGGGTCGCCGTCCCACCAGATCAGGAAGTTCGTCGAGGACGGCTTGCGGCCGATGTTCTGGCCCCGGGTGTTGGCCAGGCCGCTCACCGCGGACGACCAGGATTCGGCACCGGGGCTGCCGGCCCAGATGTCGCCCGAGACACCCCGGCCGTTGTCGCCGCCGGTCGGGGTGGACCAAAGGATCTGGCCGGTACGGGCGTCGGCGAACCAGGAGCTGGGCTTGCTGCCGTCCTCGCTCACCTTGAAGTACTCCAGACCCGGGCGGGACGGGTCGAGGTCGCCGACGTGCCCGGCGTCGCCGTGGCCGTGGCCGGTGGACCACAGCAGGCGGCCGTTGTCGTCGATGGTGGCCGCACCGTAGACGATCTCCTGCCGGCCGTCGCCGTCGACGTCGGCGACGGAGAGGCTGTGGTTGCCCTGCCCGGCGGCGGCGCCGTTGCCGGCGGCGTTGGAGTCGAAGGTCCACCGCCTGGTGAGCGCGCCGTTGCGGAAGTCCCAGGCGGCGATGACCGCGCGGGTGTAGTAGCCACGGGCCATGATCAGTGACGGGCGTTGTCCGTCGAGGTAGGCGGTGCCGGCGAGGAACCGGTCGACCCGGTTGCCGTAGTTGTCGCCCCAGGAGGAGACGGTGCCGCGCGGCGGGTCGTAGTTGACGGTGGAGAGGGCGGCACCGGTGCCGCCGTCGAACATGGTCAGGTACTCCGGGCCGGCGAGGACGTAGCCGGCGGAGTTGCGGTGGTCGGCGTTGGCGTTGCCGATCACCTGGCCGGTGCCGGAGCGGGTGCCGTCGGCGGTCTTCATGGCCACCTCGGCACGGCCGTCACCGTCGTAGTCGTACACCTGGAACTGGGTGTAGTGGGCACCGGCCCGGATGTTGCGGCCCAGGTCGATGCGCCACAGCCGGTAGCCGGGCAGGGTGTACGCGTCGATGTAGACGTTGCCGGTGTAGCCGGACTGCGAGTTGTCCTTGGCGTTGGACGGCTCCCACTTGACCACGAAGTCGTAGTCGCCGTCACCGTCGAGGTCGGCGACGCTGGCGTCGTTCGCCGAGTAGGTGTACGCCTCGCCGCTGGGTGTGGTGCCGCCCGGCGGGACCTGCAACGGCACGTCGAGGTAACCGGCGGGGAACTGCAGGGCCTGCACGGATTGGGTCTGTTCGACGCCGCCCACCACGGCCCGCACGGTGTAGTTCGCTCCGGCTGGCGCGCCACTGTCCAGGTAGTTGGTCGCGCCGGTGATCGGGCTGGCGTTCACCCGGTTCGTGCCCCGGTAGAGGTTGAACGCGACGCCGCTGGTCTCGGTGCCCAGCAGCCGCCAGGAGACCAGGTTGGCCGACCCGGAGCGGACGCTGATCAGGCCACGTTCGAGGTTCTCCGCCTGCATCGCCCCGGGCGGTGGGGTGGGCGGTGGGGTGGGCGGCGATGGAGTCGTCGACGGCGCCACGGTGGGTGACGGGCGCGGCGGGCTGGGTGATGCGGTGGTCGGGGTGGCGGTCGGGGTGGTGGCGCCGGTGCAGGTGGTGCCGTTCAGCGCGAAGCTGGTGGGGGCCGGGTTGCTGCCGTTCCACGAGCCGTTGAAACCGAAGTTGACGCTGCCGTTGGTGCCGATGGCGGCGTTGTAGTCGACGTTGCGGGCGCTCACCTGGGCGCCGGACTGGTTGACTGTGGTGTTCCAGGCCTGGGTGACCTGCTGCCCGGCGGCGTAGGACCAGACGAGCGTCCAGCCGTTGACCGGGTCGCCGAGGTTGGTGACGGTGACGTCGGCGCCGAAGCCGCCGGTCCACTGGTTGGTGACGCGGTAGTCGACGCGGCATCCGGCGGCGGCGGCCGAGGCGGTCAGGGTGGTCAGCGCGCCGGCGGCGGCGACCGCGGTGGCGGTGGCCGCGGCGAGCAGGGCCGCCCGGGGGGCGGTGCGAAGCATGGTTCCTCCGATGGAGGTCGGGCGCGCGACGTCCGGTGATCCGCCGGCCGTGCCCAGGGCCGACGAGTGTTCGTCCACCGGCCGTGCCCGGGCCGGCGGCCGTGCCGCGCTAGCGGAAAGAGTCCACCTGATCGATGGCAGTGATTGGGTTCCCGCGCATCTGCGATGCTAGGACAAGCGTTTTCTGCGCACAATCGATCCGTCGCCTTGCTCCGGAGCCGCTCCTTTGATCCACTCGCCGGGTGGCTGCACACATGACGCCCGAGGAGTTCCGCCGGGCCGGGTACGCGGTGGTCGACTGGATCGCCGACTACTGGGCGACCCTGCCGCAGCGCCCGGTGACCTCCCAGGACCCGCCCGGCACGGTGGCCGCCGGGCTGCCGGCCGGGCCACCGGCCCACGGTGAACCGGTCGAGGCGGTCCTCGCCGACCTGGACAAGCTGGTCGCACCCGGGCTCACCCACTGGCAGCATCCGGGCTTCTTCGGGTACTTCCCGGCCAACACCTCGGGTCCCAGCGTGCTCGGTGACCTGGTCAGCGCCGGGCTGGGCGTGCAGGGGATGCTCTGGGCCACCGGTCCGGCCTGCACCGAGTTGGAGACGGTGCTGCTCGACTGGCTGGCCGACCTGCTGGACCTGCCGGCCCGGTTCCGCTCCACCGGCAGCGGCGGCGGGGTCATCCAGGACTCGGCCTCCTCGGCCACCCTGGTGGCCACCCTGGTCGCGCTGCACCGGGCCGCCGGCGGGCGGTGGCGTCAGGCCGGCGTCGACCGCCGCTATCGGGTGTACGCCTCGACGGAGGCGCATTCGTCGGTGGAGAAAGCCGCCCGGATCGCCGGGCTGGGCGCCGACGGCGTACGCCTGATCGAGGTTGACCCGGCGACCCGGGCGATGTCGCCGGTGGCGCTGCGCGCCGCGATCGAGGCGGACCGGGCCGCCGGGGTGACGCCCGCCCTGGTGGTGGCGACCGTCGGCACCACCAGCACCACGGCGGTGGATCCGCTGCCGGCCATCGGCCCGATCTGCGCCGAGCACGGTGTCTTCCTGCACGTCGACGCCGCGTACGCGGGCGCGGCGGCGGTCTGCCCGGAGTTGCGGTTCGGCCACGCGGGTCTGGAGTACGCCGACTCGTACTGCTTCGACCCGCACAAGTGGCTGCTCACCGGCTTCGACTGCGACGCGTTCTGGGTCGCCGACGCGGGCGAGTTGGTCGAGGCACTGACCGTACTGCCGGAGTACCTGCGCAACGCCGCCACCGAGTCCGGCGCGGTGATCGACTACCGGGATTGGCAGGTGCCGCTGGGTCGGCGGTTCCGAGCCTTGAAGCTGTGGTTCGTGCTGCGCTGGTACGGCGTCGAGGGCCTGCGCGAGCACATCCGACGAGGGGTGGCGCTGGCCGCCGGGTTCGCCGACCGGGTCCGCGCCGACGACCGGTTCGAACTGGTCGCCGACCACCCGTACGCTCTGGTGTGTTTCCGGCTGCGCGGCCCGGACGGGCCGAACGAGCGGCTGCTGGCGGCGGTGAACGCCACCGGCAAGGTGTACCTGACCCACACCCGGGTCGCCGGTCGACACACGCTACGCCTGGCCGTCGGCGCCCCGCAGACCACGCAGACGCACGTCGACGAGGCCTGGGAGCTGATCTCCCACACGGCGGAGGCCCTCCCGACCTGACCCCCGCACGACCACCTCGTTGATCATGAGGTTGTTGTCGTCCCGTCCGGCGTGGCGCGACAACAACCTGATGGTCAACGGGGATCGGGGTGAGCGGGTGCGCCTGCGCCGACCGGCTCGGCGGTGGGGGGCGCCACGTCGGTGGCGTGGGTCGCGGCGAGGGCCCGCTCACGGCGGGTCCGCAGCAGCACCCGGACCGCCAGCGTCAGGGCCGTGATCCAGCCCGCGGCCAGCAGCAGGTAGACGAGCACCGGCAGGGGACCACCCAGGTCACCGGCGCGGATCAGGACGCGGGCGTTGGTCAGCACGATCACGCCACCGACGGCCGCGCCGAGCAGTTGGGCCGGCACGATGCGCACCAGCCAGGCCGCGATCGGTGCGGCGATCAGGCCACCGGCGAGCAGCGCGAGCACGATCGGCAGCAGGAAGCCCTCGGTGCCCAGACCGATCAGGAAGCCGAGGCTGGCGGCGGCGGCCACGACGAACTCGGAGGTGTCCACCGAGCCGATCACCTTGCGGGGCTCCATCCGGCCGCTGACCAGCAGGGCCGGGGTGGCCACCGGGCCCCAGCCACCGCCGCCGGTGGCGTCGACGAAGCCGGCGACGAGGCCGAGCGGGCCGAGGAAACGCCCGCGCAGCCGACCGGCGGCCGGGTTTCGGCGCAGCGGCCGGGAGAACCGGATGAGCAGGTACGCGCCGAGCGTGAACAGGATCGCGGCCATCCAGGGTGCGGCCGACTCGGTGGAGAGCGCGCTGAGGAAGGTGGCGCCGGCGAAGGCGCCGAGCGCGCCCGGCAGCGCGATGCGGCGCACCACAGGCCAGTCGACATTGCCGAACCGCCAGTGCGCCGTGCCTGCGGCGAGCGTGGTGCCGATCTCGGCCAGGTGCACCGAGGCGGACGCGGCGGCCGGTGCGACGCCGGCCAGGAGCAACAGCGTGGAGGAGGTCAGCCCGTACGCCATGCCGAGTGAACCATCGACCAGTTGCGCGGCGAGCCCCACCAACGCGATGACGAGCAGCTTGCGCACGACGCCTCCTGGCTATTCGATATCTCCTATCGGCTTGGTCGAGAATGCGGCATGGTCGGCCTCCGGTCAACCCTGGAATCAGTCAGTGAGACGACACGCCGACGCGTGGCGGCCGTCGGGCGGTGGCGCGGGTGGTCAGGTCCAGGCGCCGGGGTCGGCGACCAACTTGGTGACCGGCTCGGGCAGGGTGCCCCGCGCCACGTCGGCGACGGTGACCAGTTCGAGGATCTGCCGCTCGCTGGCCCGCAACGCGATCCAGACCTCCTGCAACGCCCGGGCGGCACCCTGGTATCCGAGATGCTCGGGGCGTTGGCCTCGAACGTGGGCCAACGGCCCGTCGATCACCCGGATCACGTCGGCGAGGCAGATCTCCTCCGCCGGCCGGGCCAGCCAGTAGCCACCCTCGGGCCCGCGTTGGGCCTGCACCACGCCGGCACGGCGCAGTTGCAGCAGGATGCTCTCCAGGAACTTCGGTGGGATCTGCTGGGCCCGCGCGATCTGATCGGCGGTGACCGGGCGACCACGTCCAGCCCCGGTCACCGAGGCCAGTTCGGCGACCGCTCGAAGGGCGTAGTCCACCCGGGCTGAGAGACGCATGTCGGAAAGGTTAACTGTCGGGTACCTGGACATTGCCCGGCGGCCCGACCAACGGCCGACCAAGGTCCGGCACGTCGTACGGTGGTCACCGTCGGTCGCTGACCGAGGACGCCGAACGGTGTCTCAGCCGCCGACCCGGCGCAGCAGGCCCTCCTGCACGGCGCTGGCGATCTGGCTGCCGGCCACGGTGAACATGCGGCCGGTGGCCAGCCCGCGCGCACCGGAGGCCGACGGGCTCCAGCAGTCGTAGAGGAACCACTCGTCGGCCCGGAACGGCCGGTGGAACCACAGGGCGTGGTCGAGGCTCGCACCCACCACGCCACCCGGCCCCCACACCTCGCCGTGCACCGAGAGCACCGAGTCGAGCAGGGTCAGGTCGGAGGCGTACGTCAGGGCGCAGGCGTGCAACAGCGGATCGTCGGGCAGCTTGCCGTCGATGCGCATCCACACCCGCTGGTGCGGGTCGGCCGGCCGGTCGCCCGGCCGGACCCAACCCGGCTCGCCGACGTAGCGCACGTCGATCGGGCGGGGAATCTGCCCCCAGATGCCCAGCCGCTCCGGGTAGCGGGAAAGCCGGTCGGTCATGGTCGGGACCGACTCCGGCCCGGGCACGTCCGGCGGCAGCGGGGCGTGGTGGTCCAGCCCCTCCTCCGGCCGCTGGAACGAGGCGGACATGAAGAAGATGGGCTTGCCGTGTTGGAGCGCGACCGAGCGGCGCACCGAGAACGAGCGGCCGTCCCGGATGTTCTCCACCTCGTACTCGATCGGCTCCACCGGGTCGCCGGCACGCACGAAGTAGCCGTGCAGCGAGTGGACCACCCGCTCCGGGTCGACGGTGCGGCCGGCGGCGACCAGGGCCTGGCCGGCGACCTGGCCGCCGTACACCCGCTGCGGACCGACCGGCGGGCTCATCCCGCGGAACGACATGGTGCCGGTCGGCGCGAGGTCCAGGACCTCCAACAGCTGGTCGACGGCGGCCTGACCGACGAGCGAGCCGTCGGTCACTGCAACGCCCGCGCGGTGGCGGCGTCGACAAGCGAACCAAGCTGGTGTACCCGCAGCGTGTTGGTCGAGCCGGGGCTGCCGGGCGGGCTGCCCGCCACGATCACCACGTAGTCGCCGGGGTTGCCCCGGTTCAGCCCGAGCAGTGCCTGGTCGACCTGGCGGAACATGTCGTCGGTGTGTTGCACGAACGGCATCAGGAAGGTCTCCACCCCCCAGGAGAGGGCGAGCTGCGCGCGCACCTCGGGCACCGGGGTGAAGGCCAGCAGCGGCAGGTCGCAGTGCAGCCGGCTGAGCCGACGCACGGTGTCACCGGTCTGCGAGAACGCGACGAGCGCCTTGGCGCCGATGGCCCGGGCGATCGAGGAGGCGGCCACGGTGAGCGCCCCGCCGTGCGTACGCGGGTCGTGCTGGAGGCGGGGCACCAGGATGGATCCGGCCTCGGTGGTACTCACGATCTTGGACATGGTGCTGACGGTGAGCACCGGATACTTGCCGACGCTGGTCTCACCGGAGAGCATCACGGCGTCGGCGCCGTCGAGCACCGCGTTGGCGACGTCGGAGGCCTCGGCGCGGGTGGGCCGGGAATTCTCGATCATGGAGTCGAGCATCTGGGTGGCCACGATGACCGGCTTGGCGTTCTCCCGGCACAACTGCACCGCGCGCTTCTGCACCAGCGGCACCTCGTCGAGCGGCAGTTCCACGCCGAGGTCGCCGCGGGCCACCATCACGCCGTCGAAGGCCAGCACGATCGCTTCGAGGTGATCGACCGCCTCCGGCTTCTCGACCTTGGCCAGCACCGGGCGGTGCACGCCGACCTCGCTCATGATCGCGTGGCACAGCTTGATGTCGTCGGCGGAGCGGACGAACGACAGGGCGATCAGGTCGACACCGAGGCCGAGCGCGAAGCGCAGGTCAGCGGCGTCCTTCTCCGACAGGGCGGGCACGCTGACCGCCACGTTGGGCAGCGAGACGCCCTTGTTGTTGCTGACCGGCCCACCCTCGGTGACCAGCACCCGGATGTCGTTGCCGGTGACGTCGGTGACCTCGACGGCGACCCGGCCGTCGTCGATCAGCAGCCGGTCACCGGGCTTGACCTCCTGGGGAAGCTTGCGGTACGTGCAGGAGACCCGCTCCTTGCTGCCCACGATGTCGTCGCCGGTGATCACCACGGAGTCACCGGTACGCCACTCGTGCGGCCCGTCGGCGAACCTGCCGAGTCGGATCTTGGGCCCCTGGAGGTCGGCCAGAATCGCCACCGGCTGGCCCGCCGCCTCAGCCGCCTCCCGGACGAGCCGGTAGACCGACTCGTGGTCGGCGTGGCTGCCGTGGCTGAAGTTGAGCCTCGCCACGTTCATGCCGGCTTCGACGAGCCCACGGATGCGCTCGGGCGACGAGGTGGCGGGGCCAAGAGTGCAGACGATCTTCGCGCGGCGTGTCACGCCCATCAGGCTAGTCTCTCCTCCGGGTCGGACCACCGGCCGACCCCTTGCGCAATGTGGAACAGTTGTCCAACGGCGCGCGGCTCACGCACGTAGCCGGCGAGCGTGCACCGCTCCGGACGTCGATGGCGGGCAACGGCGACCGCGCGCCGGAATGGTACGCCCCCGGCGCCAGGGCACGTCGGGGCGCTCCGGGGCGACAACTGTCCGCTACCATTCGGCCACCTGGAGTGAGCGCGGTCGGGTGGGCTCAGCTCTCCGTCTTGACCAGCGGAAACTCCAACGATCCGGCCGGGCAGAGGAAGGTCATCACGTCCACCCGGTAGAGGCCGGCCTGCACCGCCGGGTCGGCTTCCATCACACTGCGGACATCGTCGACCGAGCCGGTCCGCGCCAGCCCGAAGCCGAGCGGCGGGTCCGGATCCCGGGCCTGGCCGTCCACCGCGCCGGCGACGAGGATGATCCCCCGCTCCTGCATCGCCTGCATGTGCCGGGCATGCTCCGCCTGCAACCGCTGGACGGTCTCGGCCGGCAACGCCCGTCCGGCGACGCCGGGATACAGCACGATGCACTCGTACGTGTCGAGCGCGAAGTCGACCTGCGGCTCCCCTGACATGGCTTCCCTTTCGCACGGCCCGCCGACGCCGGGCGGTGCACGCGGCGGTACCGTCCAGCCTCCCACGGACGGTCCGGCCGCACCGGCGCTCCGCCGATCCTCCCGAGGGCTCCCGCTCCCCCCGGTGCCCGTCGCCGGGTCCGCCCGCGCGCCGGGTGACCGGCGGGCGGGCGGTCGCTACCGTGTGGTCGATGTCGTGCGGGGACGGTGGGGAGGGTGCATCGGTGCGGGAGGGTGAGCCGGCGGCGCAGCCGCTGCCGTACGCGGAGGTCACCGACGAGGGGTACGGCAGCCGGGTCGCGGAGACGTTCTCGGTGCGCCGGTACGGTCCGGCGGTGTTGCTCAGCGGTGACTGCCCCCGCTGCCAGCACCCGATCACCTGCCCGATCGTCGGCGAGGTGTATCGGCGGGAGGCGCCGCCGACGTCCGTCGATCCTGGCTACCGGACGCTGCTGTGCAGCTGCGCAGCCGACCACCCGGCCCGCCCGGACGGGCTGGCCGGTTGCGGCGCGTACTGGACGGTGACGCTGGAGGTCGAGTCGTGATCCGAGTGCGGCCGGGTCCGGCGGCGACCCTCACCGACCTGCGCCGGGCGCAGGAGCTGGCCGCGTTGCTGCGCGGTGAACTGGACCGGGTCCGGGCCGCCGCGCTGGCCTGGCGCAACGGGCTGGGCGGCCTGCTCGTCGCGCTGGTCGGCTTCAGCCTGATCCGGGGTCGCTCCGACGTCAGCACTCTCGCCCCGGGCTGGGGCGCGCTGGTCGGCGTACTGCTGCTGGCCGCGATCATCGCCGGGGTCGCCGGGGCGTTGGCGTTGCTGCGGGCCGCGCACGGGCCACTGTCGGTGACGCCGGTCGCCGAGGTGCCTCCGGCTCCGCTCGGAGAGCACCGGGAGGCCCTCGTCGCGGCCCGGGCACTGCGCCTCGGGGTGCTGCTGGTGCTGCTCTGCACCGCGTTGCTGGTCGCCGCCGTGGGAGTCACCTGGTACGCGCCCGGCCAACCCTGACCAGCGCCGCCCCCGTACCGGACCGGGGCTCGGCGCACGGCCGGGCGTCATGGGCCGGGTTCGCTGCGGGTCGCGCCGGTGATCAGCGCCCGGCGGGACGCTCCCGGTCAGGGGCCGATATGGGCGTAGCCGGCCCAGAGTTCCGGCAGGTCGGGCAGGGCGGCACGCACCTGCCGGACGGCGTGGTGCAGGGCGGACGCGGCCCGCTCCGGGTCGAGCCCGCCGGGCACCGCCAGCGCCGCGTACAGGTCCTCGCACAGCTGCACGGTCAACGCGTCGGAGATGGCCCAGAGCGCGCCGATGACGTGTCGGAAACCCGCCAACTGGAACGCGGTGCCCAGGGTCAGCGCCTCGTCGGGCAGGGCCGCGCCGCCGCGTACCGTGTCGCAGGCGGACAGCACCGCGAGCGCGGCCGTGGTGCCCGCCGGCCGCCACAGATCCCGGACGTGCAACGGGCCGCCGGCCAACGCGAGCCGCCCCCGGGCCGGTGCGGCGAGATCCTGCGTGCCGTGACAGCACAGGTGGACCACCGACGTTCCCGGCAGTGCGCCGAGCACCGCCGACGGGGTGGCCGCCGGCCCGGTCAGCGACGTCACGCCGGTCACGTACCGGCGCACCACGGCCTCCTCCCCCGCCGCGCCGGGCAGGTCCGCCAACCCCGGCGTCCGCGGCATCCCGACCACCAGGGCCGAGCTGACCGGCAGGGCCCTGCCCGCCGGCCCCCGCCGGGCCCGGATGAGCGCCCGCAACGAGGCCGTGTACGACGGGACGACCCGGTCGAGAACGCCGGTCCCCCCACCCAGCGGGGCGGCGGCGTGCAACGGCAGCAGGGTGAGCACTCCCGTGGGGCACCACCACAGGCGGGCCGGGACGACGCCGGGGTCCGGTGGCCCGGCGGGCGAGCCCAGCGCGTCGAGCACCGGAGCGGCGACCACCCGCCACAACCAGTCCAGGGTCTCCGGGATCCGCCGTCGGAACGCCTCCCGGCGACGCTGCGCCTCCGGTCCCGGGTCACCACCGGACGCGGTGACCTCGGCCAGCCCGGTCAGGAAGTACGCGGCCCGCAGGTGCAGTTCGCCGAGAGTCAGCTCGGGCAGCGGCACCACCGTCACCCGCCCCTCGTTGACCACCAGCGCGTCGCAGCGCCGGGCGGCGACGTTTACCAGCACCACCGGGCCGTTGCCGGCCGCCTGGACCAGGTCGGCGAAGGGGGGTGGGCGCAGGAAGCCGTCGAAGCCGGGCAGCCGTCGGATCTGCGCCAGCACCTCGCGTCGCTGGCGGGCCAGCTCGTGCCGGCGTTCCGAGCCCACCTGGTCGGCGTGCGTCCCGGCGACCATCGGGGCCGTCAGCCCGGCGATCGACGACGGGCCGGGCCGGGGATCGAGGCGGTCGAGGGCGGCCTGTGTGTCGGCCAACCGCTCGGCCAACCGGGGTTCCCGCGCACGCAGCGCGGCCAGGTCGGCACCGGCGTCGTGGGCCCGGGTGAGCAGCACCCCCCGGCCGTACTCCAGCAGCTCCACCGCGCGCTCCGGCCGGTCGAGCGCGAGCGCCACCGCCGCGGCGTCGCCGGCCAGGCCCGGGAACTGCCCGAGCAGCCGACCCTGATCGTCGAGGTCCATGCCGTGCCAGGCCACCAGGTCGAGCAGCTCGATCGCCGTGGTGTAGCCCTCCAACGCCGCCGGCAGGTCGCCGGCCTCGGCGGCGAGACCGGCGTACGTCCGGGCGGCGCCGGCCCGCAACAGCGAGGGCGCCGCCTCGGTCGCGGCGGACTCACGTAACGCGGTGATCGCCTCGGAGAGGTCGACCGGCGGCAGGTCGCCGGAGACGGCCGGAGCGATGCCGGTCGGCGCGGCGGGCGGCACCGTGCTGCCCGGGCCGCCGGTGGCCGGGTCCGGCGCGGCGGCATCCCCAACCGGAGACGAGGCGTCCCCGGGAGCGTGCGCGATCTCGGGCTCCGACGCGGCGGCACCCGGCGGGGACGGGGCGTCCCCGCTGGCGTGCGCGATCGTCTCGATGGCGGCGGCCAGGTTGTTCAGGCACATCGTCCGCTCTGGATGGTCGACGGGCAGGGCCGCGACCGCCGCCCGGTACACGGTCAGCATCTCGTGGGCGTCGCGGCCGGCCCGGCCGGCCCGGAACCTGATCAGCAACGCGTTACCGAGGTTGGTCAGCAGCTGGTGCCGTTCCGGGGCCGACGCGGGGCTCGCCTGGTCGATCTGGCGCAGCAGCGTGACCGCCTCGTCGAGCGCGGCGGGATCCTCGGAGAGTTGGTGCCGCAGCAGGTGACTGAGGGCGAGCGTGCCGGCGATCCGTACGCGGTCGACGGGCTCGGCCTCCCGCTGCGCCAGCTCCGCCGCCTCCCGCAGCAGCGCGACCGCCTGTTCGGCGTCGGTCAGCGCGGCGGCCCGGGCCTGCTCCGGCGCGGTGCGGCCATCGGCCGGCAGCGCGGCGTTGACGACCAGTTCGGTGCGCCGGTTCAACGCCGAGCCCAGGTTGAGCAGGCCGAGCATCCGGTCCGGGTGCCCGGGTGGGGCAGCCGCCACCGACCGCCGCAGCACGTCGATCGCCTCGGTGAGGATGCCCAGGTCCTGGGTGCGGCCGAAGAGTTCCTGGAGGACCAGACCCAGATTCGACAGGCGGAGCGGCAGTTTCGCGGAACTCGCGGTGGCGGCGACCGCCTCCCGCAGCCGCGCCACGGCCGGTTCCAGCAGGTCGGGTTCTCCCGCCAGGTTGGTCAGCTCACGCAGGGTGGTGCCCAGGTTGTTGAGCAGGTCGGGCCGATCCGGATGATCCGCCGGCAGCAGCCGCTCCCCCTCGGTGAGCACGTCGCGGGCCTCCCGCAGGGTCGCCAACCCGGCCAGGTCGGCGTACCAGCGGCCCAGCGCGTGACCGAGGTCGCCGAGCCGTTGGGCCCGCTCCGCCGGGTCGCTCGTCCCGTCGGCCGCCGCCCGCAGCAGTCGCTCCGCCTCGTGGAGATCCTCAGCCCGGCGGTGCCGCGCGTAGCGCGCCTCCCGCAGCTTGCCCTCGGCCTGCCACAGCCCGCCAATGTCCAGCCCGTCGAGCCGAGGTCCGGCCGCCGCCGTCCGATACGCCTCGATCGCCGCGTCCAGGTCGGCCGAGGTCTGTCGCCGCTGGTGACGCTCACCGACCAGCCCGGCCAGGGTGGCCCGGGCCAGACCTTCCCGTTGCTCGCCGAGCCCGGCCGCCAGCGCGGCACGGTTGGCGGCGATCGCCGTGTCCAGGTCGCCGTCGGTGCCGCTGACCACGAACCGCCTACTGGCCAGCGTGGCGTACGTGAAGACCACCAGCGGATCAGCCCGGGCCGACACCGCCTGCGCCAGCGCGTCGACCGCCCGGTCGAGGTCGGCCGGCTCACCGCGTCGCTGCCAGCGTTCACGCAGCCGTTCGCCGAGGTTGACGCGGGCGATCATCCAGACCGGCGAGTCGGCGGACGCGGCCCGGGCCGCGTCGCCGAGCAGTCGGATCGACTCGTCCAGCGCCGCCACGTCACCTGCCTGCTCGAACCGGTCGCCGAGAACGTTGCCGAGGTTGAACAGCCGAGTGGGGCGCTCCGGGTCACCGGCCGAAGTCGACTCCAGACTCTCCCGGTGCGCGTCGATCGCCGCCGGAAGCGACCGCTGCCGACCCAGGTGCAGGTACTGATCGCGGTGCACCCGTCCGAGGGCGGAAAGATAGTGCAGGCGCTCGGGTACGCCCGACGGTGTGCCGGCCAGCGCCCGTTCCAGCAGGGCTTGCGCCTGACCAGCCACCCGGTAGTCCCCGGAACGTTCGGCCCCGCCCATCAGCGCGACCGCCTGGCGGAACAGTTCGGCCGGCGCGTCGCCGCCGGATCGGCCGGGCGCGGAGCGGGCCGCCGGGATCCGGCCACCGGTCTGGGCGGAACCAGCGCTGGTGGGCGCGTGGGCGTGGAGCAGGGCCAGCAACGACGGCGGTACCCGCTGCGGTGCCAGGTACAGCAACATCTGGGTCAACCCGACCGCCTGCACGAGATCGGCGGCGTTCTGCCCGGCCGGCAGACTCTGGTACCGGTACCAGTGCAGGCAGGCCAGCAGGAACAGGGCCTCAGCCTCGTGCTCGGCGAGTGAATCGCGCCCGGCCACCCCGTCGAGCAGTTCGTACACCGGTCGGGCCTCCTGGAGGGCTGCGGGTTCCAGCACCCACCGGGGCTCCATGGTGGTGCCGAAGTCGTCGAGCCGCTTCCGCAGCCGCCGCACCGGGTCGGACCTGAATCGCTGCCACATGCCAGCCCTCCCGTCGCAGGCACCGTCCGCCCAGGGGTAGCAGCTGCGGTGAACGGCCGCTGTCCCAAAGCCGACCGGGTAACTTGGGGCTCCGACAGGCAACGATCGGAAAGGTGAGCCCATGGCGCTCGAAGCCGGCACCCGGCCTGCGAAGGAGTCCGGCAGCTACCGCATCGGGGGTGATCTTCGCATCGACCGGCTCGGCTACGGCGCGATGCAGATCACCGGCCCCGGGGTCTGGGGTGACCCGAAGGACCCGGCCGAGGCGGTCCGGGTGCTGCGTCGCGCGTACGAGCTGGGGGTGACGTTCATCGACACCGCCGACTCGTACGGTCCGTTCGTCTCCGAACTGCTGATCCGCGAGGCGCTGCACCCGTACGCCGACGACCTGCTCATCGCGACGAAGGCCGGGCTGACCCGCAGCGGCCCGGGTGACTGGCGGCCGGTGGGCCGGCCGGAGTACCTGCGTCAGCAGTGCGAGCTGAGCCTGCGCCATCTCGGGCTGGAAACCATCGGCCTCTACCAGCTGCACCGCATCGATCCGGCGGTGCCGCTGGCCGACCAGCTCGGTGAGCTGGCACTCTTGCGGGAAGAGGGCAAGATCCGGCACATCGGGCTCTCCGAGGTGACAGTCGACCAGATCGAGGCGGCCCGCCGCATCGTGCCGATCGTGTCCGTGCAGAACCTGTACAACCTGGCCAACCGCGACGCGGAGGACGTGCTCGACCACTGCGAACGGCACGATCTCGCGTTCATCCCGTGGTTCCCGATCGCGACCGGTGACCTGGCCCGGCCGGGCGGCCCGCTGGACGCCGTCGCCGCCGAGCACGACGCGACGCCCGCGCAACTGGCCCTCGCCTGGCTGCTGCGCCGGTCGCCGGTCATGCTGCCGATTCCCGGTACGTCGTCGGTGGCGCACCTGGAGGAGAACGTGGCCGCGGCCCAGGTGAAGCTGACCGACGCCGAGTACGAAAGGCTCTCCGCCGCCACCGCCTGACACCCCCACGCGATACTTCACCTCCCGCCCACGCCGCGTCGCCCCCGCGCCATGCCCTGCGCGCCGCGCCGAGGCCCGCCCCGCGCCATGCCCCGCCCCGCGCCGTGCCTCCCGCGCCGCGCCCCGCGCCGCGCCGTGCGCCGTGCCCCGCGCGCCGTGCCCCGCGCGCCGTGCGCCGTGCCCCGCGCGCCGTGCCCCGCGCGCCGTGCCCCGCGCGCCGTGCCCCGCGCGCCGTGCCCCGTGCGTGCCGTGCGCCGTGCCCCGCGCGCCGTGCGTGCCGTGCGCCGTGCGTGCCGTGCGCCTGCAACTTCGGGGAAACTGCAGCCTCCGCCCGCCTGGACCCGACAACTTCGGGGAAGCTGCAGCCTCCGCCCGCCTGGACCCGACAACTTCGGGGAAGCTGCTGCCTGCGCGGCCCGCCTGGCACCGAGGGTGTTGTCTGGGTCGGGCTTTGTCAACGGGCAGGTGGGCTGGCGGTGGGCTGCGGCCCGGCGACTCCGTGGAGCCGCCGGGCCGGGTGGGTCACAGGGCGAGGCAGTTGGGTTTGATCGCGGTGTCGCGGAGAACCTGCCGGATGACGGTGTAGGTGGTGCCGTCGAGCACCAGGCCGAGGTGGCCGACCACGCGCAACGGACACCAGGACTGGATCAGTACGTTTGTCGCGCCGTCGGCCAGCTTCGCGTTGTCGACCGGTCGGACCAGTTCGTCCTGCCAGGTCCGCACCGCGGTCCAGCGCACCGGGGCCGGGGTGTCGTCGCCCGCGTTGAGGGCGGTGAGGAACGACGACCCGATGGTCATCTGCTGACAGGCGACCACGCCGGCGCAGCTGCCCAGACCGAGGAACGACACGATGTTGGCCACGTACGTGCCGTACTGCGGGGTGCCCAGGCTGACGTAGCGCTCGACGGAATCGCCGCCACCGAGGTTCTTGATGTAGTAGCGGCTGACGAGGCCGCCTTCGGAGTGTGCGACCAGGTCGACCTTGGCACCTCCGGCGGTGGCGCGGACCTGCCCGACGTACCCGCGCAGCCCGGCGGCGGACGCGGTGATGTCGCCGAGTCCGAGGTTGGGCAGCTGGTAGATCCAGACCCGGTAGCCGTCGGCGCGCAGCCGGGCGGCGAGTGGCTCGTAGACGGCGGTGATACCGCTGAGCCCACCCACCACGATGACCGGATTGGCGCCGGCCAGCGCCCGCAGGTCGTCGGCTGCGGCCTCGCCGGTGGTCGTGACGTGGGCAGACCCGGCCCTGCGGGCGGACCCGGCCTCGCGGGCAGGCGCGGCGGCGGTACCGGGCGCAGGGAGCACACCGGCCGCTGCGGTCGCACCACTCGTGGTAGGGATGCCGGTGCCGGTGCCGGTGCCGGTGCCGGTGCCGGTGGTGCCGGTGCCGGTGGTGCCGGTGGTGCCGACGCCCGTGAAGGCAGTGCCAGTGGTGGCGGTGGTGCCGGTGGCGGCGACGGGAGTGGGCGCTGCCCTGTCGGGCGGAGCGGCGGTGGCGGCGGGAGCCGTGAGGACGGCGGCGACCGTGAGCGTCAGGACGGGGACAGCCTTTCGGAGCAGCATCGCTGCACCTCCCAAGGGGATCCCGGGGTTACCGGGTGGAGGCGGTGGGATGTCCGATCGACCGTGCACTGATGATGCGGGTAACGATCCAGAAACGTCAATGAAAAGTTACGCGCGGGTAGCGATTGGCCCACCGGGCGTTCCGTGAGCGGAGCCGGCAGAGCCGTCCACGTACGACGAACGCCGCACGCACCGGATGGGTGCGTGCGGCGTCGAGTTCGACGTTGTTCAGCTGGCTGGCGTCGTCTCCGGCTCCGACTCCGGCTCGGGACGGGCCTGACCCTGCTTCACGTACGTCGGGTGCAGCTGCACCGGCTGACGCTCCTGCTGGCGGCGCTGCCGCGCCCGGACCCGCAGGTTGAGGAACTCCACGAAGATCGAGAAGGCGATCGGGCCGTACACGTAGCCCTTCGGGATGTGCTGGTCGAAGCTCTCCGCGATGAGGCTCGCCCCGATGAGCAGCAGGAACGACAGGGCCAGCATCTTGACCGTCGGGTGCTGGTTGACGAACCTGCTGACCGCACCGGCCGAGACCAGCATGATGATCATGGCGATGATCACGGCGGCGACCATGATGGCGAGTTCGTCGACCATGCCGACCGCGGTGATCACCGAGTCGAGCGAGAAGACCACGTCCAGCACCAGGATCTGCGCGATGACCGCGCCGAACGAGACCACCTTGCGGCCCTCGCGCTCGTGGTCGGAGCCCTCCAGATGCTCGTGGATCTCGTACGTCGCCTTGCCCACCAGGAATATCCCGCCGAGCAGCAGGATCAGATCGCGCCCGGATATCTCCTGTCCGAGCACGGTGAACAGCGGCGCGGTCAGACCGATGATCCAGGACAACGACGCCAGCAACAGCAGTCGGGTGATCAGGGCGAGCGAGATGCCGATCGTCCGCGCCCGGGCCTGCTGGTGCTCGGGCAACCGCCCGGACAGGATCGAGATGAACACGACGTTGTCGATGCCCAGCACGATCTCCAGCAGGAGCAGGGTCGCGAACGCGATCCACAGCTCGGGACTGGTCAGGAACTCCATGCCATCCTCGACTCTCACGACCGGCCGCCGGGTCGGCACCCGGACCATCGGCTGATCTGCATCATGATGACCTACCGGGCCGCCAACCGCTTCGCAACCCCGCCCGCCTCACAGCGCCCCCGGCCAGCATGGGACCGGTCGCACGACTTGCGGCATGTTGGCCCCTCCCGCAGACGGGAACCCGCGACATACCGCAACCCGCGACAGGCTTCACGGCAGGTGCCGGCCGCGATGCCGCCACAGGCTCCCGGCCACCACTCAACGCCCGAGCCCACCACCGGACCACCGGCACCCACCCGGGCCCACCACCGGACCACCGGCACCCACCCGGGCCCAGCACCGGACCACCGGCACCCACCCGGGCCCAGCACCGGACCACCGGCACCGTTTGCGGCATCATGGTCCTTCACGGGAGCCGGGAAGCCGCGACATGCCGCATCCCGCGACAGCATCCCCGCCAGCCCTCCGGCCGCCGCGCGCCACGAGACCGCGCCGGCCGGTCTCGAACCCGCGCCGCCACGGCGCCCCAGCCGGTCTCGGTCGCGCGCCACGGCGGCGGTGCCGGCAGCCCCTTCGGGCGGCCGAGCCCGGGCCCTCCGCCACGGACGGATCGATGGCATGCTGTGGCCGTGCCCGGCACCTCACCCCCCGACGAACGACTGCGGGTCATGCCGTGGTGGCTGGTACTCATCGGGCTGCTGCTGGCCGCCCTGCTCGGCTGGTGGGTGCTGTACTGGCTGCTCGGCGAGGCCGACCGCGCCGCCGCGCCGGACACCCGGGCCACGCTGCGCATCGACGCCATTCGCACCGGGTTGACAGTGGTCGCCGGCACCGGCGGCGGGTTGGCGCTGCTGCTCGCCGCCCGGCGACAGTGGATCAGCGAGCGGGCGCAGCGACACCAGGAGGTCGTCGCCGCCGCCGACCAGTCGCACCGTGACCGGGTGCAGGCGCACGTCGAGGCGGTTGCCGAGGCCGGGCAGCGACACCAGGAACACCAGGCCGAGACCGCCGCGCACGACGCCGCCGAACGCCGGCTGACCGAGCTGTACACCCGGGCCGTCGAACTGCTCGGCAACGACAACGCGGCCGTACGCCTCGGCGGCCTGCACGCCCTGGAACGGCTCGCTCAGGACAACCCGGCGCAGCGTACGACGATCGTGGGGGTGCTCTGCGCGTACCTGCGGATGCCGTCGCCGGACGACGCGCGAGAGACGGAGGTACGCCGCAGCGCGCAGCGGATGCTGACCCGGCACCTGCGCGCGGACGGTGACGTCTTCTGGCCCGGCATGCGCCTGGACCTCACCGGTGCGCGGCTGGACGACTTCGACGCCACCGGCTGTTCCCTCGACGACGCCGACCTCACCGGTGCCACCTGCACCGGCACCACCCGGTTCACCGGTGCGACGCTGACCGGGCGGCTGGCCCTCGGGGCGAGCTTCGACGCGCTGGTGCTCGACGGTGTCGGCGGCGACGCCACGATCGTTTTGGACGACGCCCGGGTGACCGGTGAGTTCAGCGCGGACGGTGCCGAGATCGGCGGCCAGCTGTCCTGCCAGCGGGCCACCATCGGCGAGACGTCCTGGCGGAGCACCACATTCCGCCGGACGGTCACCTTCGATCACACCAGCTTCGGCGGCAGCGCCAGCTTCCGCGACGCCGCGTTCCAGGGCGGCCTGTCCCTGGAGCACACCACGTTCGGCGGGGACGCCAGCTTCCGACGGGCCCACTTCGCCGACCTGGCCCTGTTCCGCTGGGCCACGTTCGCGGGCGAAGTCTCGTTCGCCGACGCCCGCTTCGCCGGGGCAGCGACCTTCGGCCGCGCCCGCTTCCACGGCCCGGTCACCTTCGAGGGCGTCACCACGGCCCACCGCCCCCTGTTCGACCAGGCCCGCGCCACCACGTCGGCGACCCATACCTGGCCCGAGGGCACCCAGGTCGAACCCCTCGACGCCGACTGGCTCCTGCTCACCGACCCGTAGCCCCGCCACCTGTCAGACCGACGCCGGCACGAATTGCGGCATGTCGCACTATCACGCGCTCCGGAAAGGCCGACATGCCGCATCCCGCGAGCCCCAGCAGGAACGGACACGCCGCGCCCCCTCAGGTTTACGGGGACGGCACGGAAGCGACTTGCGGCATGTAGCGGCATCACGTGCCCCGGAGACGCCGTCATGCCGCATCCCGCGACCGCCGTGGCAGCCGGCCGAGTCAGGTGTGCCAGGCGGTGACCGTCGTTCCGACGGCTCGCCGGGTCAGGGCCGGTCAGCGAGTCGAGTGAGGAACGCTTGCCAGGCGGTTGGGGGGAAGGTAAGCACCGGGCCGGTGGGGTCCTTCGAGTCCCGCACGCCGACCACGCCGGGCAGGTTGTCGGCGACCTCGACACAGGCACCGCCGTTCGTGGACGAGCGGGACGACGTGCGCCACCGCGCGTCGGTCAGGTGGTCCATGTCTTCGCCGCCTCCTTGAGCAGGTCGAGGGTCTGCCCCAGCGGAAGGGCTTCGCCTCGGACCGCGTCCCATGCCAATCCCAAGCTAGCCAGCGAATCCGGCTCCCCTGCAATCTGTGCCGCCAACTGATTGTCCACATAGCCGGCCCGCATCCCGTCCGGCAGGTCGGCCAAGATGAACGCGCCGGCCAGACCTGGGTAGATGCCAGCGGACAGCGGCACGACCTGCAACCGGATATGCGGCTGCTCAGCGCAGCTCAACAGGTGCTCAACCTGCTCACCCATCACGTCGGGGCCACCGCATGCCCGGCGCAGGACCATCTCGTCAAGCACCACGAAGAGCTGCGGGGCCGGGTCACGTGCGAGCACCGCCTGCCGCTCCAGCCGCGCCGCGACTCGCTGGTCCAGCTCGGTGAGCGGCGTACCGGCCGCCCGGAAGACCGCGCGGGCATACGCCTCCGTCTGGAGCAATCCCGGCACGAAGGAGTGCTCGTACCAGCGCAGCGCCGTCGCCTCCCGCTCGATCTGGATCAACTCGCGCAGCCAGATCGGCGCGGCCTCGCCCTTGACCAGCTCGTTCCAGAGCGTCGCGAAGTAGCCACCCGTGTCAAGCGCCTTGTCGACGGCGGTCAGGTACGGCAGCGTCGGCGGCTTGGTGCCGGTCTCGATCGCGCTTACCTGCGAGTCCGAGCAGAAGACCCGCTCGCCGAGTTGGGCCTGGGTCAGCCCGGCGGTCGCCCGACGTCGCCTCAGTTCGCGAAGCAGGTACTCCGACGGCGAGATTCCCACGGCTTCCACACCCTTCCAGGACGGTCCACACCGTTCCGTGCCACCTCGAAACCGGTCGTCACGTTCCGCGATTGGGCGATGACAGTTCCGAGCGTAGGGGGCGTACGTCCAGGGTGGAAGGAGCACGGCGCACCTGGTGACGGTCCATCCCCCGGACCGGTCGGCGCGACCGTGCCGGGGGTCGCTGCCGGGCGAGCAACCGCAGCGACCCCCGCCCCCAGCCACCGACGAAGGAGGTGCGTCGTGTCCGTGACGAGGCACGCCAACGCCGTTCCGACATCACGCTGGTCGACCCGCCGCGCCGCCCGCACCGCCATCGCGCCGGACGGCACCCGCGAGGATGGGACGCCCCTGGTCGCTGCCGGCGTGTACCTGCTGACCCGCGAGGCATCCCCGCAGTTCGCCACACCGATCACAGTGCGGGTGATCCGCGAGCGGACCGACCGGAGCACCTACGACGGCTGGGCGTGGATCGAGGTGTATCAGCTCGATCCCCGTGGCGAGGCGACCGACCGCCGCGAGTTGTACGTACGCCCCGACGGGATGCGCCCCGCGCCGCCGCACCCACACAGCCCACCGGCCCGACGTGCTGCGGCGAGGGCCGCTGGATGAGCACGCCCGCCCGTGAGCACGCACCGTCCCGCCCGACGTGGCGCTGTCGGGCCTGCGGGATCGCCTGGCCCTGCTCTGCGGCGAAGCTGCGCCTACTCGCCGAGTACCGGGGCAACATCCCCGGCCTCATGATCTACCTCGTGACCTTGCGCGAGGAGGCCATCGCCCAGCTCGCCGCACGCGATCCCGGTACCCGCCTGCCGGACCTGCACCGGCGCTTCACCGACTGGATACCGGCCCGCTCCCGCTGAAGGCCACCCGCCCCGGAGCGCGGTAATCCCCTGCCGCGTCCGGGGGCGGGTCCTGCGGATGATGCAGTCAGCTCCGACACGGAAACAGGACGACCCATTCACGGGCTTGGGTGTCGTTCCCGTGGTTTACTCGCAAGGATGGGCTCGTAACCGCCTACTGGGTAGGGGCACACCGCCGATGTTGCTAAGTTTCCGCTTCGCCAACCATCGTTCGTTTCGCGACGAGCGTCAGCTCAACCTCATGCCCGTCTACGGCGACGGTGCCGAGGCGGACGAGCTAGCTCCGCAGGCGGTCCAGGTCGTTGGCATTTTCGGAGCCAACGCATCCGGCAAGTCCAACTGTCTGGGTGCCCTGGGTTTCATGCGACAGATGGTCGTGGAGTCAGACCGGGCGGTCGAGCCCGGGGTGGGACTGTCTCGGGAGCAATTCCGGCTGGATCCCGACATCGCCACGCAGCCCTCGCAGTACGTCGTGGACCTCATGCTCGGCGGGGTCCGGCACACCTACGGGTTCACGATCGATGACGACCGGGTGCTCGACGAATGGCTCTACCACTATCCGCTGGGTCGCAGGCGGCGCATCTTCGAACGAGATGGAAGCGAATTCTCCTGGGGCGAAGAGTCGGGCCGCCGTCCCTTGGAGCAGATCGCCGAAATCACCGCCCCGACCGCGCTCTTCCTCAGCACCGTCGCCCGTTTCGGCCACAGCCGCTCGGAGCCGGATCCGGCAAACCCACAGCCGCTGCACGACACCTACCGATGGTTCTACCTGATGAGCCAGCGCACCGATCCTGCCTCCGGGCTCTCCGCCCTGATGCGTGCCGGCAGTTCGGACGCGGAGAAGGTACGCCAACTCGTCGTCGACCTGTTGCAGGCCGCTGACGTGGGCATCGTCGACATCGTGGTCCGACCTGACGCAGACCCCGAGGAGCAACCCGCGCAGAATGCGCTCAGGAAGTGGCTGAGAACAGCGGTGGCCTCGATGCGCCTCCCCCGGATCCAGTTCGCGCACCAAGGCCCCAACGGCACCGCGCTGCTCGATCTTCACGACCAGTCCAGCGGCACCCGGCAGTTGCTCACCCTGGGGCTGCACGCCGCTGCGATGCTCCGCACCGGTGCCACGATGTTGATCGATGAGATCGACGCCAGCCTGCATCCGATCCTGACCGCCAAGCTCATCAGCCTGTTCCGCAGCCCGCAGGCCAACCCCCTGGGCAGCCAACTCATCTTTACCAGCCACGACGCGGCGCTGCTCGGCACCATCGACGCTGAGGAGATCCTGCGCCGCGATGAGATCTGGTTTGTGGAAAAGGATGACCAGGGAACGTCCTCGCTCTACCCGCTGACCGACTTCAAACCCCGCAAGGAGGGTGAGAACCGCCAACGCCGCTACCTCAACGGCAACTACGGGGCGGTCCCCGACCTGTCCAGCCACTTGTTCGAGCAGGCACTCGCCACCCGTGGAGACGTGGATGACACCTCGACGCGTTGAACACCGAACAGGCCGCACGGTCGACACCGGCCGGCGGGAAACCGACCTACGCAGGCAGCCGGCTTCCCGGGAACAACGGCGAACCGTGCTGATCACCACGAACGGTGAATCGACCGAGCGGACGTACTTCGACGCGCTGAAGCGCGAACCGTGGATCAGCGCCAAAGTGGCAGTCGCCGTCGAGCGCGGCTCCCCCACCGACCTGGTACGCGGCGCGGGCCGCCGGCAGCGGGACAACGACTACGACGAGGCATGGGCCGTGTGCGACGTCGACCACTACCCACCCGAGGAAGCCTCAGCCGAGGCACAGCGGTCGGGGGTACGGCTTGCCTGGTCCAACCCCTGCTTCGAGGTGTGGCTGCTACTTCATCTGTGTCACCACGCCGGCTATGTCGAGAACGCCAAGAAGGCCCGGGACCTGCTCCGTAAGCACCTCCCCCACTGGGACAAGACGCTGCTCGACTTCGACAGCTTCCGCAGCGGCGTCACCGACGCATGCCGCCGGGCAGCGCGACTCGATCCACCACCCGCTGGAAATCCCTCCACCTCAGTTGGTGAGCTTGTCGCCGCACTACAGCGTTGATCTGGACGCCTCATCAACCGGTGTTTCCACAGACGTCAGCCTCTGTGATCCTTTGGCTTTGGTCCATGATGGAGCGCCTCACTCTTGCGGCGGCGGCCTGATCCACCGCATCGACGGGTGCTGTTAGCATCACCGGCGGACGCGGCCAGCACTCTTGAGGATCCGGCGAATCGATGTCTCGGAACGAGCAGGATCCGTATGTGCTTCTCGGCGTCAGTCGGGATGCGTCACCGGCGCAGATTCGTGAGCGCTACCTGATCCTGGTGCAGGTCTGGCACCCGGACAAGCATCAATCAAGCCCGGAGAATGTGCGCGCCGAAGCCACCCGGCAGATGCAGCAGATCAACCACGCGTACAAACTGCTCACCGACGTTCGGGAACGCGAGACGCGCGAACGCCAGGCCGAGACACAGGAACGCGCGAAGCGCCAAACCGACGAACGCGCGACGCACCAGCGGGCGGGCAGTGGGCAGCGGGCCAGCGACTGGGCAGCACAGCAACGCGAGGCGCGTGAACAGGAGGCGCGGGAGCGTGCGGCACAGGAACGGCGCGCCCGCGAGCGCGCGGCGCGCGAGGCCCGGGAGCAGGAAGCCCGCGAACGCGAGGTACGCGAGCGGGCGGAAGCCGAACGTCTGGCGCGGATACGCGAGCGGGAGGCACGCGAGCATCAGCATCCCCACGCCCGGTGGACGCATCCCCGGTACGAGCCGGCGAACCTACCGGAACCGCTGACCATCGAACCGATAACCATCTCGTTGTCGGATGGCGCCGAGGGTTACACGCTGTTGGCTCGATCCGAAGGCGAGGGGTCTGTGGTCTTCTTTCCCGGCGCCGACGGCGAGCTGCTCCTGTTCCGCGCCAAGGAGACGCTGCACCGGTACCTGACCGAGACCAACAGTCACGGGTTGGCCGCCGTTCCCGGTTGGGACGAGTTCATGAACTCGATCCTCAAGGCCGGAATCAGCGTCGACGACGATCGGTCGTACGACTTCGGGCTGATCCTCTACAGCATCAGGCGCCCGGTCACCGACTGGGTTCCCCGGCTCTTCATCACCAACCGCGATCTCATGGTGGACATCGCGTTGGCGTTCGAGATCGCCGAGGCGTTGGACCTGTTGCGCGCCGGCTCGGCGATCGACACGCTCGACGATCTGATACGGGTCGCCGACCGACCATTCGCCGGATGGGGCGCACGGCGTCGGCTCGACGCCATGAATGCGGGGCCGGCGACCACCGCGTGGCGCAGGGTGATCCGGGCCGTCGAGAAACGCGTACGGTGGCTGCGCTGAGCAGCCGGCCTCGTCACTCCTCTGCGCCGCTGTCACCGGCCTGAATGGACCGGGCGGTCGGCAGCAGCGCATCGCTGAATTCCGGGAGGGTCAGCACGTTGATCGCGACACCGGGCTCGACCAGCCAGAACGCCTGGACGCCGTCGCGCAGACCGACGGTGTCCCCCTGTGGGAACTCACTCAGGTGCCACTCGGCGGGGTCGCGCTCGTGATAATCCCGCAGGAAGTCCCGTAGCGCGGTCAGGTCGACCAGCCGGTCGCCGCGCAGCACGTGGACCCGCAGGTCCACGCGATGTCCCTCGGGCGTCTGCCGCTCCCAGACCCGGCTGGCGAAGCGTACGTCGTCCCACTCGGTGGCGAAGTCCGACACCTCGTCGCCGACACCGGCCGGCACCTGCCCGATGTGGAAACCGTCGAGCACTCCACCGTCGCGCGTCTCGCCGCTGCTCATCCCACCGCCTCGATCGGTTTCCGACTCAGTTGCCCAGCGCCCGCACCTTGGCGATCGTCTCCTGGACGTGCTGCCGGGCGGGCTCGTGCCCCTGGGCCGCCTGGGCGAGCGCCTGTCGGTACGAGTCGATCATGTTGATCAACGGCCCGGCGGCCACGCCCTGCAGGGCCCCGGCGACGAGTTGACGGGCCTCGGCCGCGTCCTGCGCCGCCGCCGCTGTCTTCGCCTTCGCCTCGTCCAGCTTCTGAGCTGCCGCCGCCAGTCTGGCGATCATCTCCGCTGCGCTCACACGCCCTCCCCACGATCGCGCCACCCCGTCGTCGCCTCGTACGCCCGAGCGACCACAGAGGAGCGTACGAGATCCACACACCCGCCGCGACCACCCGACCGCGTGCCCGGCACCGGTGAGATCCTGCACGCTCTCAGCTCGACAGCACCCGAACCACGGCCGCCCGCCGCGCCGCCGTGAATCCCGCTCGACGGTGCAGCGGAGACTCGACCGCGTCGGGTCAGCGCATGGCTCGAAAGAGCAGCAGGTAGCCGCAGTAGGCGAGAGGGACCGCGAGGAAGCAGAGCACGAAACCGAGCACCGGATAGCGGGGTGGGGTGGCCGCACCGACGGCGGGCCGGCCCCAGCGACCGAGCACCAGCCAGCCGCCGATCAGCGCCACCGCGGGCAGGCCGGCGCACATCCAGGCGACCAGAGTGCTGGTGCCGACCACGCCGACACCGGAGGCGAGCACCATCACCAGCATGAGCAGCACGGCGACGCCCGCGAAGCCGAGGTAGACGGCTACCGCCCGGGCCATCGGCGACCAGGTCGGCAGCAGCGCCGGTTGCTGGGCGAGCAGCTCCGCCTGCTGTCCGTGCCGGTCGGCCTCGTCGGCCCAGCGCCGGGCCAGCTCCAGCTCCGTCGCCGGATCGACCTCACCGGCACGCGGGGCCGGCACCCCCGCCGCCGTCGCGCTCACCGCCACCGGCAGCGCCGGGCCCGCCTGGCCCACCCCGACCGGGGAGTACGCCCCGACATCCGGCCGCCCCGGGGCGGCGGCTGCGCCGCCGTCCGACCCCGTCCCCGGTCCCCGTCCGCCGCCCGGGTACCCGGGCGGTCCCGGTGGCCGACCGGGAGGCGGGCCACCGGGCATGACTCCGCCTGGCGTGGCACCGGTCGGTGCGGTGCCGCTCGGGCCGCCCGGTGCGACGCCGATGGTGCGGCCGAGGTGGTCGAGGCGCTGCCCCTGGGCGATCAGCCGCCGGTCCAGGTACTCCACGGCGGCGCCGAGATCCCGCTGCCGTTCGGCTTCGGCGGCGGCACCCTGCTCCCCGGCGCGCTGCTGCACGGCGAGGTGGCGGGCCAGCGCCGCGTACTCGTCGAAGGTGGACACGCCTCACTCCTGCCCGTCGGACGGGTGACCGTCGCGGATGAACGGCACGATCAACCGGACCCGCTGGTCGTGCCGGTCCACCAGCAGCGCCCGATCCGGGCGGGGGACGTACGCGAGGTCGTGCACGCCGAGGTGCAGGCCGAGATCCGAGCCGGTCACGTTCAGCGCGACCAGGCAGGCGACGTCGTCGCGGTTCTGCGTACCGCCGAGGTCGTCGGCGAGCCGGCGCAGGCCGCGCCACCAGCCGAGCAGGTGCACCCCGTGGCCGGGCCCCTGCCGCAGCAGCACCCGCAGGTCGTCGTGGCCCGAGCGGAACGTGGTGGGGTCGCTCTCGCCGAGCAGGCCGGCGGCGGCGTCCATCCCGAACACCACCAGGTAGGCGCGCTCCGGTCGGTCACCGCTTCCGCCGGCAGCGAGGGCGCGGATCCGCTCGCGCAGGGCGGTGGCGTCGAGCCGCTCGACCCGGTGCCCGGCGGCGGCCAACGTGGCGGCCGTGTCGTCGGCCGCCGGGTCGGCGGCGGCGACCAGCGGAGCAAGCACGAACACCGCCTCGCCGGGGGCATGCTGTCGGGCCAGGCTCAGGGTGGCTGCCCGCAGCACCTCGGCCCCGGCGGGCGAGGTGCCGACCACGGCCAGGTGCCGACCGGGCGCGGTGTCCATGATGAACAGGGCGGTGGTGCCGTCCACGTCGACCGTCCGGCCGACCAACGCCAGGGGACGCCGGCCGCCGGGGCGCAACCCGGTGAAGGTGGCGTCCTCCTCGACGCGGGCGGTGTCGTAGCCGCGGAACACCGACGGTGGGCGGGCCCCCGCCGGGCGGGCCTGCCACAGCTCGTGACGCAGCCGGGTCAACTCGTCGGCTGCGGCGTGCGCGTCGGGGAACCGGATCACGGTGTTCGCGCCGGGCGCACCGGCAGCGGTGTTCACCACGGCCGAGCCGACCGGCAGCGTCGCCGCGGCGTCGTTGAGGTGGTCGAGCACTCCCCCGCCGCCGGGCAGCGCCACCCGCAGGGCGAACTGCCCGAAGACCGCCTCGGCGCGGCCGTAGAGCGCCTCGATCCCGGTGGTGCTCTGGCTGGCCAGCACCAGGTGTACGCCGTACGAGCGGCCCTTGCGGGCCAACTCCTCCAGCAGGTCCACCGACTCGCGGGCCAGCGGATCGTTGCCGGCGAGCAGCACGTGGAACTCGTCGATCACGGCGACGATCCGCGGCACCGGGGTGTCGGCGGGCAGGTCGGCGAGTTTGGTGACGCCGTGCCGCTTGAGTGCGGTGGCCCGCCGGTTCAGTTCGCGGCGCAGCTCGCGCAGCACCGCCACGCCGTACTCCCGGTCGCTCTCGATGCCGACGGCGCGGGCGTGCGGCAGCCACGACGGGTCACGTTCGGTGGGCACGAACTCGGTGAAGCTGACCCCCTCCTTGAAGTCCAGGAGGTAGAGCTGCAACTCGGCGGGCGAGTAGCGGGCGGCCAGGCCGTACAGGACGTCGAGCAGGAAGACCGTCTTGCCGGCGCCCGTACGCCCACCGACCAGCCAGTGCGGGGTGGCATCGTCGAAGGCCATCGGGAACGGGTCGCGTCCGGCGCGGCCCACCACGGTACGCAGACCCGCCCGGCCGGAGAGCCCCCACCGCTGCCCGGGCAGCAGGTCGGCGAAGCCGACCGCCTCGCCGCGTCGGGCCGCCTCGCCCAGATGGGTGGCGAGCGCGGCGACGGAGGCCGGCGGGGGGTCGCCGTCGAGGACGACCGGCGCGGCCAGTCCGCTGCCGTCGGCGCTGAACGGCGTGTCGGGCGGGTCGCCGACCCGGGCGTACCCGTCGGTCAGGCGCAGCGAGGTCGTGGCGCCCAGCGGTGGGGCGGACTCGCCCGGCCCGGCCGGCGGCCAGCCGGCGAGCAGCACGCAGACGGCGGCGGCGGGGCCGGCGTGGGTGAGCGCGGCCAGTCGGGCGGCCTCACGGGGCGAGGGGATGGACGCGGCGACCAGCAGCAGCAGGTCCTGGTCCGGCCGGTCGGCCTGCCGCGCGGCCCGGGCGTGCCGTTCGGCGGCGTCGAGCAGCGCGGCGACCTCCGCCTCGGTGGTGGCCGGCGGGTCGACGACTCCGGCGTCGAGCAGCGGTCGCAGCGGTCCGAAGGTGGCGCCGAGGGCGGCGGTGTCCAGCGCGGCGACCCGGACACCGCCGGGCGCGGCGGTCGCCAGCAGCCGCAGCACCAGGGCGCGTAACAGGCCGGCGACCGTCGGCTGGCGGGCGTCGCCGTCGATGGCCAGGTGGTGCCCGGCCCCCAGGGGCAGCAGCACCGGAAAGCCACCGCCGGCAGTGACCGCCTCCCCGACGCGTACCGGAACGGGTCGGCGGGCCAGTGGGGTGCCCGGCGTCGGGGTGGCCAGCGCGGCACCGACCCGGGCCAGCCGGGCCAGCAGATCGGCGTCGACCACTGTGGCCGATGGTGGGGTGGCGCTCAGCGCGGTGCGGGCGGATTCGAGGTGGGCGCGGGCCGCCCGGTGAGCGGCGACCGCCTGCTCGTACGCCGACGCGAGCCTGCCCACACCCCTGCCCTTCGCCGCCGAGCGCCGCCTGGTCGCAGAAACCCTAACGGACGGCGGCGACACCGGCACGTGTCCGAACCGGACGTGTCGGACCGCTGCCTCAGCCGGGTGCGGACGCACGGCGGCCGACGGCCCGAACCGGACCGTCGGCCGCAGCGCACGGTCAGCCGGTGACCGCGTTGAGCGCCGGCAGGTAGCCGTAGCGGTAGCCGTCGGCGTTCGGGTGGTACGCCTCGATGATCCCGGTGACGTCCCGGATCCAGGGCTGGGCGCCGCAGACGCCGTGACCGGCGAAGGTGGGTCGGGTGTCGGCGAAGGTGGCGCCGGCCGCGGCGGCCCGGTCGGCGGTCACGGTGGCGAGGACGTCGGCCGCCTCGTTGAGGATGGTGCGCTTGTAGGTGCTCATGGCCAGCAGTCCGCAGTAGCGGGTCTCGAACAGCCGTGGATAGCCGAGCACGATCAGTCGGGCGTTGGGGGCCCGTTCCCGGATGGCGGCGTAGGTGCGGTCCAGCCGGGCCGGCAGCGTGCCGGTGGCGAACGCCTTCGCGGCGTTGACGGCGTTGGTGCAGGTGGAGGTGCTGCCGAATCGGCAGTCGGTCATCACGTCGGCGAAACCGGCGTCGTTGCCGCCGATGGTGATGGTGACCATGGTGGTGGTGGCGGACAGCGCGCCCAGTTGGTTGTCGAGCACGTCGGCGGTGACCGCACCGCCGCAGGCGGGGAACCGGAAGCTGGCCACGTTGTTGGCCGCGGCCCACAGCGGGGCGTACGACTTCTGGCTGCGCAGGCAGGTGGACAGGTCGTACGGTCCAGCGCCGACGCCGGAGGAGTACGAGTCGCCCAGGGCGACGTAGTGGATCGGGGCGGCGGCCTGGGCGACGCCGGGGACGGCCAGCGCGCCGACGGCGGCGGTGAGGAGGGCGACCAGCGCGGTCAGGGCGCGGGCCAACGGACGGTGTGGCATGACGGACCTCCACGGGGGTGGTGGTGGAGCCCGAGAGCCGCGCGCGTGGCCAAGGGTTGTTACTGGTCGGTAATGCTATCGAAACATCTGGATAAAGTGAATAGCCGTTAAGGCGAGGCCGCGTCCGCGCGGTCGTCCCGCGTGGACGCGGCCTCGTGGAGACCTCTCCGGCAGCTGGCCGTCAGCGCGCCGCCAAGGGCTGGCTGGCCGGGTGGACCGGGGCCGGAAGGGCGCCGACACCGTCGAGGTACGTGTGGATCGCCGCGGCGGCGGCCCGCCCCTCCGCGATCGCCCAGACGATCAGCGACGCACCCCGGTGCATGTCACCGGCGACGAAGACCCCGTCGGCCTCGGTCTGCCAGTCCGCCCGGGAGTCGACCGCGCCCCGCGCGTTACGGGCCACCCCGAGCTGCGCCAGCAACGGCTGCTCCTCGGTGCCCTCGAAGCCGATCGCCAGCAACACCAGGTCGGCGGGGAGCTCCCGCTCGGTGCCCGGCACCACCGTGACGATCCGTCGGCCGTCGCGCTTCTCCACGGTCACCTCGGCGATCCGCACCGCCCGCACCGCACCGGTGCCGTCGTCGACGAACTCCTGCACCGCCACCGCGAAGACCCGCTCGCCGCCCTCCTCGTGGGCCGGGTACTCCCGCAGGACCCACGGCCACGTCGGCCACGGGTCGCGGTCCTCGTCCCGGGCGCGCGGCGGCTGCGGATACAGGTCGAGCTGGTGCACGCCGGCCGCGCCCTGCCGGTGCGCCACACCCAGGCAGTCCGCCGCGGTGTCGCCACCGCCGATGATGACCACGTGCTTGCCGGCCGCGTCGATCGGCGTACCGTCCGCCAGGGTGGCCAGCGCCGGCTGGCCCTCGCCGGCCGCCGCGACCACCCGGTTGGCCGCCACCAGATGCGCCATCGCCTGGTGCACGCCGCGCAGCTGCCGGCCCGGTGTGTCGGTGTCCCGGCCCTGCAACGCGCCACAGGCCAGCAGCACCGCGTCGTGTCGGGCGCGCAGCTGCTCGGCGGTGACGTCGACCCCGACGTTCACCCCGGTCCGGAAGTCGACCCCCTCGGCGCGCAGTTGCGCCATCCGGAGGTCGATGTGCCGCTTCTCCAGCTTGAAGTCGGGGATGCCGTACCGCAGCAGGCCACCGATCGCGTCGTCGCGCTCGTACACGGTCACCGCGTGACCCGCGCGGGCCAGTTGCTGCGCGGCGGCGAGCCCGGCCGGCCCGGATCCGACCACGGCGACCGACCGGCCGGAGGATGCCGGCGCCGGCCGCGGGGGCAGTCCCCGGGCCGCGGCCGCGTCGGCGATCTCCACCTCGACCTGCTTGATGGTGACCGGCGCGCCACCGGCGATGCCGAGCACACACGCGGCCTCGCAGGGCGCCGGGCAGAGCCGGCCGGTGAACTCGGGGAAGTTGTTGGTGGCGTGCAGCGACTCCACGGCCGCGTCCCAGTTGCCGGTGCGGACCAGGTCGTTCCAGTCCGGGATGCGGTTGCCCAACGGGCAGCCGTCGTGGCAGAACGGGATGCCGCAGTCCATGCAGCGGGTGGCCTGCTCGCGGATCAGCCCCTCGCCGGCCGGCGGGTAGACCTCCCGCCAGTCGCTGATGCGCACCGGCACCGGCCGGCGGGCCGGCAGTCGCCGGCCGTAGCGCAGGAAACCGTTCGGGTCAGGCACGAGCCACCTCCTGGGCGACCGCCCGCGGGGCGGGGGCTACCGGCGCGGACGAGCCGGCGGCCGGCTGCCCCGGTGCCGCCAGTGCGCTCATCACCGCGTCGTCGACGTCCTGGCCGGCGGCTTCGGCGGCCCGCATGATCTCCATCACCCGGCGGTAGTCCCGGGGAACCACGGCGGTGAACTCCTCCACCGCCTCCGGCCAACGCTTGAGCAGCTGTTCGGCGATCGCCGAGTCGGTCTCGGCGAAGTGCCGCTGCACCAGCTCGTGCAGGCGGGTCCGTTCCGCCTCGCTCGGCGCGGACAGGTCGACCAGCTCGGTGTTGACCCGGCGTCGGTCGAGGTTCCAGACGAACGCCGTCCCGCCGGACATGCCGGCGGCGAAGTTGCGGCCGGTCGGACCGAGCACCACCACGGTGCCGCCGGTCATGTACTCGCAGCCGTGGTCACCGACACCCTCGACGACCGTCACCGCGCCCGAGTTGCGGACCGCGAACCGCTCCCCCACCCGCCCCCGCAGGAAGACCTCACCGGCGGTGGCGCCGTACAGGATGGTGTTGCCGGCGATGATCTGATCCTCGGCGCGGCCGCCCGCCTCGGCGTCGGCGGAGACGAACGGTGCCGCCGCGTCCGGCCGGACGACCAGCCGGCCCCCGGAGAGTCCCTTGCCGACGTAGTCGTTGGCGTCGCCGTGCAGGCGCAGGGTCACCCCGCGCGGCAGGAACGCGCCGAAGGACTGCCCGGCGGTGCCGCGCAGGGTGAACTCGATGGTGTCGGCCGGCAGGCCGGCACCACCGTGGCGGCGGGTGACCGCACCGCCGAGCATCGCGCCGACACTGCGGTGCTCGTTGCGGATCGCCACCTCGGCCCGCACCAACGGCACCGACTCGTCGGAACCGGTGGCGCCCAGCGCCGGCTCGGCGAGGGCGATCAGCTCGTTGTCCAGGGCCAGCTCAAGGCCGTGGTCCTGAGCGCGTACGCCGCGTCGGGCCGCGCCCTCGGGCAGCTCCGGCAGATGCAGCACCCGACCGAGGTCGAGCCCACCGGCCTTCCAGTGCTCGACCGCCGGCGCCACGTCGAGCAGCTCGGTACGCCCGATCGCCTCGTCGATGCTGCGCAGACCCAGCTCGGCCAGGTAGCCACGGATCTCCTCGGCGAGGAACAGGAAGAAGTTCTCCACGAACTCGGGCTTGCCGGTGTAACGCTCGCGCAGCACCGGGTTCTGGGTGGCGATGCCCACCGGGCAGGTGTCCAGGTGGCAGACGCGCATCATGATGCAGCCGGAGACGATCAGCGGGGCGGTGGCGAAGCCGAACTCCTCGGCCCCGAGCAGCGCCGCGACGATCACGTCCCGGCCGGTCTTGAGCTGCCCGTCGACCTGGACGGTCACCCGGTCACGCAGCTTGTTGAGCAGCAGCGTCTGCTGTGCCTCGGCCAGGCCCAGCTCCCACGGCGTACCGGCGTGCTTGAGCGAGTTCAGCGGAGACGCGCCGGTGCCGCCGTCGTGGCCGGAGATCAGGATCACGTCGGCCTTGAGCTTGGCCACCCCGGCGGCGACGGTGCCGACCCCGACCTCGCTGACCAGCTTGACGTGCACCCGGGCGGCCGGGTTGACGCACTTGAGGTCGTGCACCAGCTGGGCGAGGTCCTCGATGGAGTAGATGTCGTGGTGCGGCGGGGGCGAGATCAGGCCGACGCCGGGGGTGGCGTGCCGGGTACGGGCGATCCACGGCCAGACCTTGTTGCCGGGCAGCTGACCACCCTCGCCGGGCTTGGCCCCCTGCGCCATCTTGATCTGGAGATCGTCGGCGTTGACCAGATATTCGCTTGTGACACCGAACCGGCCGCTGGCGATCTGCTTGACCGCGGAACGGCGGGCGGGGTCGTGCAGCCGCTCGACGTCCTCCCCGCCCTCGCCGGTGTTGGACTTGCCACCGAGCCGGTTCATCGCGATGGCGAGGGTCTCGTGCGACTCGGCCGAGATCGACCCGTACGACATGGCGCCGGTGGCGAACCGCTTGACGATCTCGCTGGCCGGCTCCACCTCCTCGATCGGCACCGGCGGCAGCACACCGTCACGAAGCCGGAACAGCCCGCGCAGCGAACCGGCCCGCGCGGCCAGCTCGTCGACCTTGGCGGTGTACTGGCGGAAGACGTCGTACTGGCGGCTGCGGGTGGCGTGCTGGAGCAGGAAGACCGTCTCCGGGTTGAACAGGTGCAGTTCACCCTCGCGGCGCCACTGGTACTCGCCGCCCACCGGCAGCAGGTCGACCGCCTCGGCGCCGGCCGCCGGCCAGGCCAGCGCGTGCCGGGCGGCCACCTCGGTGTGGATGCCGTCGAGGCCGACGCCGCTGATCGTGCTCGGTGTGCCCCGGAAATACCGCTCGACCAGTCGGGTGTCCAGCCCGACCGCCTCGAAGACCTGTGCGCCGCAGTACGACGACACCGTCGAGATGCCCATCTTGGACATGATCTTCAGGACGCCCTTGCCGAGCGCCTTGACGTAGTTGCGGATCGCGGCCCGCGGCTCGACCCCGGCCAGCGCGCCCGTGGAAATCATGTCCTCCACCGACTCGAAGGCGAGGTACGGGTTGACCGCCGCCGCCCCGTAGCCGATCAGCACCGCCGCGTGGTGCACCTCGCGGCAGTCGCCCGACTCGACGATCAGCGCGACCTGGGTCCGGGTCTGCTCCCGCACCAGGTGCTGGTGCACCGCCGCGGTGAGCAGCAGCGACGGGATCGGGGCGAGGTCGGCGTTGGAGTCCCGGTCGGAGAGCACCAGGATCCGTACGCCGTCCTCGATCGCCTCGGAGACGTGCCGGCAGATCTCGGTCAGCCGGGCTCGGATCCCGGCCCCACCGTCGCGGATGCGGTAGAGCCCGGAGACCCGTACCGCCTTGAAGCCGGGCAGGTCACCGTCCTCGTCGATACAGAGGATCTTCGCCAGCTCGTCGTTGTCGATCACCGGATAGGGCAGCACGATCTGCCGGCAGCTCGCCGGGCCGGGATCGAGCAGGTTGCCCTCCGGGCCGATGGTGGTGGCCAGGCTGGTCACCAGCTCCTCCCGGATGGCGTCCAGCGGAGGGTTGGTGACCTGTGCGAACAACTGATGGAAGTAGTCGTAGAGCAGCCGTGGCCGGGTGGACAACGGGGAGATCGGGGTGTCGGTGCCCATCGAGCCGATCGGTTCCGCGCCGGTCCGCGCCATCGGCGCGAGCAGGATCTTCAGCTCCTCCTCGGTGTAGCCGAAGGTCTGCTGGCGGCGGCGTACCGAGTCGTGGGTGTAGACGACGTGCTCGCGGGCCGGCAGGTCGTCCATCTCGATCAGCCCGGCGTGCAGCCAGTCGGCGTACGGCTGGGCGGCGGCCAACTCGGTCTTGATCTCGTCGTCGTGCACGATCCGGCCGGCGACGGTGTCGACCAGGAACATCCTGCCCGGCTGGAGCCGACCCTTGGCCACCACGGCGGCCGGGTCGAGGTCGAGGACGCCCGCCTCGCTGCCCAGCACCACCAGACCGTCAGTGGTCTGCCACCAGCGGCCCGGACGCAGACCATTACGGTCGAGCACCGCGCCGACGATCTCACCGTCGGTGAAGGCGACCGAGGCCGGGCCGTCCCACGGCTCCATGAGGCTGGCGTGGAACCGGTAGAAGGCACGCTTGTCGGCGCGCATGTCCGGGTCGTTCTCCCACGCCTCCGGAATCATCATCAGCACCGCGTGCGGCAGGCTGCGCCCGGCCAGGTGCAGCAGTTCGAGGACCTCGTCGAAGTTGGCCGAGTCGGAGGCGGCCGGAGTGCAGATCGGGAAGACCCGCCGGATGTTGCCGGGCAGATCCGGGGTACGCAGCAGCGCCTCGCGGGCCTGCATCCAGTTCCGGTTGCCCCGGATGGTGTTGATCTCGCCGTTGTGGGCGATGAAGCGGTACGGGTGCGCCAGCGGCCACGACGGGAAGGTGTTGGTGGAGAACCGGGAGTGCACCAGGGCGATGGCACTGGCCACCCGCTCGTCGGTGAGATCCGGGTAGTACGCGGGCAGCTGGTCCGGGGTGAGCATCCCCTTGTAGACCATGGTCCGGCCGGACAGCGACGGGAAGTACGCCGGCACACCCCGCTCAGCGGTCTCCCGTTCGGCCTGCTTGCGTACGCAGAAGGCGACCCGCTCCAGCTCGACACCGGCCAGCGGGGCACCGGCCGGACCGGCGGGGGTGTCGGTGAGCCGCTTCGCGGCGAGGAAGACCTGACGGATGCGGGGCATCGCCGCCAGCGCCGTCTCACCGAGGTCGCTCGGGTCGACCGGGACGTCCCGCCAACCCAGCACCTCGGCCCCCTCGACCAGGGCGTACTTCTCGACCACTTGCCGGGCACGGGCCTCGGCGGCGTCGTCGTCGGGCAGGAAGACCAGACCGGTGGCGTACTCGCCGGCCGGGGGCAGCGGAAACTCGACCACCGCGCGCAGGAACGCGTCCGGCACCTGGATCATGATGCCGGCGCCGTCACCGGTGTTCGGTTCGGCGCCCCGGGCACCACGGTGGTCCAGCCGGCACAGCGCGCCGAGGCCGTTGGCGACCACCGTGTGCGAGCGCCGGCCGTGCAGGTCCGCCACGAAGGCCACGCCGCACGCGTCATGCTCGTACGCGGGGTCATGGAGGCCGGCAGGGGACGCTACCTGGCCTTCTCGCGGCGCCGGCTGGGGGCGGTGTGGGTACGCAAGGGCCACCGGGCCTCCTGTCGTCGCTCAGGCTGGATCATGGTCGGGACGACGTCGGCCCTGTATCGGACTATTGAGTCTACGTTAGGGCCCGGCACGCAAGGCCAGTGCAGATTGATCACACCGTCCAGAGTCTGGGACATGTAGTCTCGCGCCGTGGATTCCGAGCGTACCGACCTCCTCGACCGGTTGGAACGGTTCTACGACGCGGTGCCCCGGGACGCGGCCCGTGTGGAAGATCACGGCGGTCTGGTGTTGTTCGTCCGGGAAGGCCCGGGATGGCCGTTCTACGCCCGGCCACGGCGGGACAGCACCGCGTCACCGAGCCTCGCCGACGTGGCGGCGGTACGGAAGCGCCAGCGCGAACTCGGTCTGCCCGAGGCCCTCGAATGGGTGCACGACACCACCCCCGCGCTGCTGGCGGTGGCCCGCTCGGGCGGCCTGTGCGTCCTCGAAGCGCCGCTGATGGTGCTCGACCCGGCCGCCCTGCCGAAACCGGCGGAGCTGGGCGCACCGGTGCGGTTGCTCGACCCGGCGGACGAGGACTTCGACTCGGCGGTAGCCGCCCGCCGGGCCGTGGCGGCGGTCGGATTCGCCGCCCCCGGCACCGGACGCGGCGAGGCCGGACCGGCCGACCGCGACGCCGCCATGATCGGGCTGGACGCGGCGGCGGTCGACGAGGAACGGTCCCGCATCGCCGACGGCAGCCGGCTGTCCGCGCTGGCCGGCACCCCGACCGAGGGCCCCTTGGCCAGCGGGATGGCCCTGCGGGTCGGCGACGTCGCCGAGATCGCCGGGGTGGCCACGCTGCCCACCGCCCGCCGTCGAGGGTTCGGCGCGGCAGTCACCGCCACCCTGGCCCGTACCCTGCTGGACACCGGCACCGACCTGGTGTTCCTCTCCGCCGGCAGCGAGGAGATCGCCCGCATCTACCTGCGCGTCGGCTTCCGCCGCATCGGCACCGCCTGCATCGCCTCCCCCACCCCCGCGCACCCCTGAAACCCCACCCCACCCTTTGCCGTTGATCATGAGGTTGGCGGACTTTTGGAGATCATTTCGACCGTTAACCTCATGATCAACGGAGCAATGGTCGCGTGGGGTGGGGTGGGGGTCAGGTTGGGGGGCGCCATTGGGCGGCGATGGTGGCGGCGGTGCCGAGCAGGCGGGGGGTGATGGTGCCCAGGGCCGCGTCGCGGGCGCGCAGGGCCAGGCGGCCCCGGGTGCGCAGCACGGCGGACATCCGGCGGGTCTGCCGGACCACGGCCGCCGCGCGGGGTCGCCGCGCCCGGTCGTACGCCAACACCGCGTCGGGCAGGGTCGACTCGCGGAGCAGCACGGAGAGGGTCGCGGCGTCCTCGAAGGCCAGGCAGGCACCCTGCCCGAGGTGCGGCGGCATGGCGTGCGCGGCATCGCCGAGCAGCACCACCCCGCCCGGCCCGGCCGGGAAGCCGAACGTCCGGGGCAGCGGACGCAGCTCCCGGATCTCCCGCTGCACCAGGTCGGCCGGGTCGGTCGCGGCCAGCAGTTCGTCGACCGGCGCGGGCCAGCCGGCGTACCAGCGGCGCAGCAGCGCCAACTGGGTCTCCGGCGGCTCGGGACGGGCCGCGCCCGCCGCGGTGGCCATCCAGTAGATGCCGCCACGGCTGGAGGCGCCGGAGGAGCCGCGCTCGCCCAGCGAGGCGGACACGAAACGGTAACCGGCACCGAGGATCTCACCGCCGACCGTATCGGGCAGGCTCGGCGCGCGGTACCAGGGGATCACCGCCCGCCAGGCGGCGCAGCCGGAGCTGACCACCCCTGAGGAGGGGGCCAGTTGGCGCCGGACCACGCTGTCCGTGCCATCGGCGGCGACGACCAGATCCGCCTCGTACGTGTGCCGGCCGTCGCCGACCGCGGGCCGTTCACCGGCGGCGGCGCGCACCGTCCGCACCGTCACCCCGGTACGCAGCTCGACCCGCTCGCCCAGGCCCGCGATCAGCGCGTCGTGCAGGTCCTCCCGGTGCACCACCACCGGGAGACGCTCGGCCGGCGTCGGTCGGGGCTGCACCAGCCAGTGCCCGTCCGGACGGCGTACACCGCCGTCGGACAGGGTGGTGGCGATGGCGTCCAGACCGGCGCCGAGCCCCAGGGCGCGCAACGCCCGGACCCCGTTGGGCCAGAGCACCACGGCGGCCGGCTCGGGGCGGATCCGGTCGGCCCGCTCCAGAAGCGTCACCTGCCAGCCCGAACGGGCGAGCGCACCGGAGACCGCCAGGCCGCCGAGCCCGCCGCCAACCACCACCGCGGTACGCATGACCGTCCCGGCCTCAGCTGTCGCGGTCGGCGGGACGAGCAGCGGCGGACTCCGTGGTGGTGCCGCCGGCCGATGAACCCGCCGCCGAGCCGGCCTGCTCGCCGTCGGCGGACCCACCGCCCGACCCGGCGCGCTCGCCAGCCGACCCTTCGGAGCGCTCACCCTGCGGTCGGGCGGTCGCCGCCTCGTCGTCCGCCCGGTCGGTGACGGTCGGGGAACCCGCGTCGTCCGCCCGGTCCGTGCCGGTCGGGGAACCCGCGTCGTCGTCCGGCCGGTCCGTGACGGTCGGCGAGCCGGCGTCGACCTGGTCCGCCGCTTCGGGTGGCGCCTCCCCGGTCCGTCGCCAGTGCGCGAACTGCTCCTCGCCGACCACCCGGTAGCCCTCGGGTGCCGCCGGCTCGGTGGTGGTGGTGGCGCCCTTGGCCGACAGGTCCACCTGCGAGACGTCGGAGGTGGCCGGCGGGGCGGCGACGCTCGGCAGGCCGACCGGGATCAGGTACTGCCGTGGCCCGCGCACCCGCAGGAAGTAGATGAGGGCGCCGAGGAACACCAGCGCCGCGGTCCACACGTTGACCCGTACGCCGAGGATCGTGTTGGCCTCGTCGGTACGCATCATCTCGATCCAGAACCGGCCGGCGGTGTAGCCCATCACGTAGAGGGCGAAGGCGCGGCCCCGGCCGAGCCGCAGCTTGCGGTCGAGGAAGTACACCATCGCGGCGACGCCGACGTTCCACAGCAACTCGTACGCGAAGGTCGGGTGGTAGAGCCCCTCCTCCAGGATCGGCTGGCCGGCCTCGTCGCGCAGGGCCTGCCCGCCGTCCATCCGGTGGATCTCCAGCCCCCAGGGCAGGTCGGTCCGACCGCCGTAGAGCTCGTTGTTGAACCAGTTGCCCAGCCGGCCGATCGCCTGGGCCAGCGGCAGACCCGGCGCCAGCGCGTCGGCGACCACCGTCAGCGGCATGCCCAGTTGCCGGGCCCCGATCCAGGCGCCGACCGCGCCACCGGCGACCGCACCCCAGATGCCCAGCCCACCCTCGTGGATGAAGAACACCTTGATCGGCTCTCCGCCGGTGCCGAAGTATTTCTCCGGTGAGGTGATCACATGGTAGATCCGGGCGCCGATGATGCCCGCCGGCACCGCCCAGACGGCGATGTCGAGCACCGCGCCCGGAGCCGCGCCGCGCTGGCGCAGCCGCCGCTCGGTGACCCAGCAGGCCACCACGATGCCGGCGATGATGCACAGCGCGTACGCCCGGATGGGGATCGGGCCGAGCTGCCACACGGCGTTGCTCGGGCTGGGGATGGCGGCCAGGGACGTCGGCGAGGCGAGACTCACGGGTGCACACGCTACCGCTGCGGACCCCTGTGGCGTCACCCCGGTCCGCGCCGGTAGCCCTCAGCGGTCGGGGTGGCGGACGCCGTCGGCAAGTTCCGCGCTCAGCGTACGCAGGGCGCTCAGGGCCTCCGCCTCGCCGGGCGTGTCGAGCAGGCAGCGGATCAGCGCGCTGCCGACGATCACCGCGTCGGCGTACCCGGCGACCGTGGCGGCCTGGGCACCGGTGCCCACACCCAACCCGACGCCGACCGGCAGGTCGGTGACCTCCCGCACCCGGGACACCAGTACCGGCGCCGCCTGGGAGGTCTGCGACCGGGCCCCGGTGACGCCCATGATCGCGGTGGCGTAGACGAAGCCCCGGCAGTGCGCGGCCGTCATCGCCAGCCGCTCATCCGTGGAGGACGGCGCGACCAGGAACGTGCGGTCCAGCCCGTGCGCGTCCGAGGCGGCCAGCCACTCGCCGGCCTCCTCGGGGATCAGGTCGGGGGTGATCAGCCCGGTCCCGCCGGCTGCGGCGAGGTCCCGGGCGAAGGCGTCCACCCCGTACCGCTCGATCGGGTTCCAGTAGGTCATCGTCACCACCGGCGCGCCGGTGGCGGCCACCGCCTCGACGATGCGCAGCGTGTCCCGGGTGCGTACGCCGCCGGCCAGGGCGATGTCGCTGGCACGCTGGATCACCGGGCCGTCCATCACCGGGTCGGAGTACGGGATCTCCACCTCGATCACGTCGACGCCCGCGGCGACCATCGCCTGCATCGCGGCGATGCTGCCCTCGACGGTCGGGAAGCCGGCCGGCATGCAGCCCACCAGCAACGCCCGGCCGTCCGCCCGGGCCTTGTCGAAGGCCACCCCGATCCGGCTGGTCCGCTCGCTCATGGCCTCACTCCTTGTCGAGGATGCCGAAGTACTCACCGGCGGTGTGCACGTCCTTGTCGCCCCGGCCGGAGAGGTTGACCACGATGGTGGGCTGCCGCCCCAGTTCGGCGGCGAGCTTCGGCGCGATGGCCAGGGTGCCCGCGAGGGCGTGCGCGCTCTCGATCGCGGGGATGATCCCCTCGGTCCGGCAGAGCAGCTCGAAGGCGGCCATCGCCTCGTCGTCGGTGACCGGTTGGTACGTGGCCCGGCCGGTGTCGTGCAGCCAGGCGTGCTCCGGGCCCACGCCCGGGTAGTCCAGGCCGGCGGAGATCGAGTGTGACTCCTGCGTCTGGCCGTCGGCGTCCTGGAGCACGAAGGTCCGGGTGCCGTGCAGGACGCCGGTGGAGCCACCGGTGATGCTCGCGGCGTGCCGGCCGGTGTTCACCCCGTCGCCGCCGGCCTCGAATCCGTACAGCCGCACCTGTGGGTCGTCGGTGAAGGCGTGGAAGATGCCCAGCGCGTTGGAGCCGCCGCCGACGCAGGCGGTCACCGCGTCCGGCAGCGCACCGGTCAGGTCCAGGCACTGCGCCCGGGCCTCCTCGCCGATGCCCCGGACGAAGTCGCGAACCAGCGCCGGGAAGGGGTGCGGGCCGGCGGCGGTGCCGATCAGGTAGTGCGTCTCGTCGACGTTGGCGACCCAGTCCCGCATCGCCTCGTTCATCGCGTCCTTGAGGGTGCGCGAGCCGGTCGTCACCGGCACGACCGTCGCGCCGAGCATCCGCATCCGGGCCACGTTCAACGCCTGCCGCTCGGTGTCGACCTGCCCCATGTAGACCACGCACTCCAGGTCGAACAGGGCCGCCGCGGTGGCGGTGGCGACGCCGTGCTGACCGGCGCCGGTCTCGGCGATCACCCGCCGCTTGCCCATCCGCCGGGTCAGCAGCGCCTGACCGAGCACGTTGCGCACCTTGTGCGCGCCGGTGTGATTGAGGTCCTCCCGCTTGAGCAGCACCCGGGCACCGGCCCGGGCAGAGAACCGCCGGGCCTCGTAGAGCAGCGACGGCGTCCCCGCGTAGTCGCGCAGCAATCCGGCGAACTCGGTCCGGAACGTCTCGTCGGCCATCGCCGCCTGGTGCGCCGAGGCCAGTTCGTCGAGCGCGGCGACCAGTGCCTCCGGCACGAACCGGCCGCCGAACGTGCCGAAATGGCCGGCGGCGTCGGGGAACTGCGCCGGCACCTCGGTGTTCGTGGCGTCAGCACTCATCGCGGGTCCTCTCGCTCACAAACGGTCCCCCGGCGCGGGTCAGCGCACCGGGCGGGGCGTCGCCGGGTGGTTGCCGGCGTTGACCAGCTCGGCCACCGCCTCCCGGGGACTCTTCTGGGTGACCAGACCCTCACCCACGAGGACGGCGTCGGCGCCGGCCGACGCGTACCGGATCAGGTCGTGCGGGCCGCGTACGCCCGACTCCGCGATCTTGACGACGTTGCTCGGCAGGCCGGGCGCGATCCGCTCGAACACCGACCTGTCGACCTGAAGGGTACGCAGGTCACGGGCGTTGACCCCGATGACCTGAGCGCCGGCCTCCATGGCCCGGTCGGCCTCTTCCTCGTCGTGCACCTCGACCAGCGCGGTCATGCCCAGTGACTCGATCCGCTCCAGCAGGCCGACCAGCACGTTCTGCTCCAGCGCGGCGACGATCAGCAGCACCAGGTCCGCGCCGTGGGCGCGAGCCTCGTGTACCTGGTAGCTGGAGACCACGAAGTCCTTGCGCAGCACCGGGATGTTCACCGCGGCCCGCACGGCGGCGAGGTCGTCCAGTGACCCGCCGAACCAGCGCCCCTCGGTGAGCACGCTGATCGCGCGGGCACCACCGGCCGCGTACTCGCCGGCCAGGTCCGCCGGGTCGGCGATCTCGGCCAGCTTGCCCTTGGACGGCGAGGCGCGCTTCACCTCGGCGATGACGGCGACGCCGGGCCGGCGCAGGGCCGCGTACGCGTCCAGCGGCGGCGGCGCGGCGGCAGCCAGTTCACGGATCCGCTCCAGCGGAACCTGTTCCTGCCGCCGGGCCACGTCCTCCCGGACGCCGGCCAGGATCTCGTCGAGCACGCTGACGGGCGCCGCCGAGCCGGCCTCGTCCCCCTCCGCGTGGGCATGTTCAGCAGTCACCAACGGACTCCCCTCTCCGGGTGTCATGGGCCGATGCTAGGGGGCCCCACCTGGACCCGACCGCCGGGGGTATGGCGCTCCTCACGAAATGGGCTGCGGCATAATGGCCCACTTGTGCGCACGGATCGTGACTCTGCGTCACGGTGTCATCGACGATCGCCCATGTCAGAGCGGTCGGGAGGCCGCGCGACGGCCAGCGGGATCCGGCCATGTCGATGCTGTGACCAAGCTCAAGGACCAATGCCCCTGCGCCGGTCAGGCCCGCTACCGCAGAGTTGACGGTGCAGTCATCACCACGAAACCCGGGCCGAGCAGCATCAGGCTCGGGCACACTCAATGACGCGCCTGCCCCATCGCCACGACGATCTCTCCCCGGGGTGATCATGACTACCTCCGCGCCGCACCAGACCATCGGACTCACCACCATCTCGCGCACCGTCGCGTCGCTCGCCGTCGGTGTCGTCCACACGTTGGAGCGGGCGGTGATCGGACCGGACCGGATTCGGACCGCGTCCGGCAACGCCTGGGAGGCCGTCTGCGCCGACCGGGCCCGAGCCGACCAGCGGGCCGAACTGGACCGCCTCGTCGCGGAACTCACCGCCGCCCGGGCGCGCGCCCGGCAACCCGTCGGCTGACCGCACCGACGCCCGGCCGGTCAGCGGATCGTCGGATCCTCGCCGCGGTCCAACGCCTCCCACGCCTCGACGGTGCCCGCCCCGCCGATCGGACCGCTGGAGCCGGTCGGCCGGGTGGTCCGACGTTCGTAGCGCGCGCCCATCGCCGGCCAGCGGTGACCGCGCAGCATGGTCAGCGCGCCACCGACGGCGGCGAGGATCCCGCCGAGCAGGGTGAGCACCGGCCACTGCCAGGTGACCGGGTCTCCGAGGTCACCGACAAGCCCGTAGCCTCCGCCGGCCGCGAGGGCCAGGCCGAGCAGGGTCAGCAGCCCGCCGAGCACCCGACGCGGCCGGCCCCGGGTGGCCAGCACCGCGCCACCACCGGCCAGCCCGACGAGGGCCAACGCCGGCAGCCACGGCAGCAACTGCCCGCCCGTGCGCCCCTCCTCCACCAGCAGCATCGGCTCCGAGCGGCCGACCACGTCGACCACCCAGGTCCGGGTCGCCGCCCACAGCGCCAACCCCGCGCCGGCCAGGCAGAGCAGCACGGCGTACGCCAGCTCACGCCGGCCCGGCACGGGCCGCGCGTCGCCCGGCACTGGCCCCGCGCTCACCGAGCCCGCCTTCCGTTCGCGACTGCGGGACTCCGCTGCGCTACATTCCTCGCGCTCACCGAGCCCGCCTTCCGTTCGCGACTGCGGGACTCCGCTGCGCTACATTCCTCGCGCTCACCGAGCCGGCCTGAGGGTTTCCGCGGCGGCGATGGCCGCCAGCACCGCGGCGGCCTTGTTCCTGGTCTCCTGGTCCTCGGCCGCCGGGTCGGAGTCGGCCACCACACCTGCGCCGGCCTGCACGTACGCCCGGCCGCCCCGGATGAGCGCGGTGCGGATCGCAATGGCCATGTCGAGATCGCCGGCGAAACCGAAGTAGCCGACCGTCCCGCCGTAGAGGCCCCGGCGGACCGGCTCCAACTCCTCGATGATCTCCATGGCGCGTACCTTCGGCGCGCCGGAGAGCGTGCCCGCCGGGAAGGTCGCGGCGAGCGCGTCGAAGGCGGTGCGGTCCGCCCGCAGCGTGCCGACCACCGTGGAGACGATGTGCATCACGTGGCTGTACCGCTCGATGGTGGCGAACTCCGGCACCTCGACCGTGCCGGGACGGCAGACCCGGCCGAGGTCGTTACGGCCCAGGTCGACAAGCATCACGTGCTCGGCGCGTTCCTTCGGGTCGGCGAGCAGTTCGGCGGCGAGCCGGGCGTCGGCCTCCGGGGTCGCGCCGCGGGGCCGGGTCCCGGCGATCGGGTGCAGCAGTGCCCGCCGCTCGCCGTCCACCTCACCGGTCACCTTCAGGTGCGCCTCCGGTGACGAGCCGACGATGTCGAAGTCGTCGAAGCGCAGCAGGTACATGTAGGGGCTGGGGTTGGTGGTGCGCAGCACCCGGTAGACGTCCAACGGGTCGGCGTCGGTCTCCCGCTCGAACCGCTGGGCGAGCACGATCTGGAAGCACTCGCCGGCCCGGATCGCCTCCTTGGCCGCCTCCACCGCCTTCGGGTATCCGCCCTCCGGGGTGCGGCTGCGCACCTCGCCGGCCGGCGGGCGGTCGACCGTGGCGACCATCGGCGGGATGGGCCGCGACAGTGCCGTGGTCATCGCGTCCAGGCGGCCCACCGCGTGGTGGTAGGCGGCGACGACCCGCTCGTCGCGACCCGGCTCATCCAACGGCGGCAGGATCGCGTTGGCGACCAGGATCGCCGAACCGTCGAAGTGGTCGAGCACCACCAGGTCGGTGGCGAGCATCATGCCCAGCTCGGGCAGGCGCAGGTCGTCCTCGGTGAGCGCGGGTAGCCGCTCGAAGCGGCGGATCAGGTCGTAGCCGAGATAACCGACCATGCCGCCGGTCAACGGTGGCATCCCGTCACCCGGGGTGCCGGGCGGGCCGGCCAGCGCCGTCACCGTCGCGCGTAGCGCCTCGACCGGGTCCCCGGACGTCGGCAGCCCGGCCGGGGGCACGCCGAGCCAGGCCGCGGAGCCGTCGCGCTCGACCAGGGTGGCGCTGCTGCGAACCCCGACGAAGGAGTACCGGGCCCAGGCCAGCCCGGACGAGCCGACGCCCTGCTCGGCCGACTCCAGCAGGAACGTCCCCGGGCCACCGGCGAGCTTGCGGTAGACGCCGACCGGGGTCTCCGCGTCGGCGAGCAGCCGACGGGTGACCGGCACCACCCGCCACCGGGCGGCCAGTTCGGTGAAGGTGGCCGCGTCCGGGCTCACCCGACCATCGCTCCGCTCGCTCATGCCGGCACTCCGCTTCGCTCCGCGCCGCCATGAGGCACCACCGCGCCGAGCCTGATGATTCGCTCGCTTCGCTCGCTCATGAGGCCAGCTCGCCGGTGACGGGGAGCTCGGTGGAGAAGCAGGTGCGCTGCCCGGTGTGGCAGGCGGCACCGACCTGGTCGACGCTGACCAGTACCGCGTCACCGTCGCAGTCGAGCGCGACGGAGCGGACGTACTGGTGGTGGCCGGAGGTGGCGCCCTTGACCCAGTACTCGCGCCGGCTGCGCGACCAGTAGGTGGCCCGACCGGTGGTCAGTGTGCGGTGCAGGGCCTCGTCGTCCATCCAGGCCATCATCAGCACCTCACCGCTGTCGTGTTGGCGGACCACGGCGGCCACCAGGCCGTCGGGGGTGCGCCGCAGGCGGCCGGCGATAGCCGGGTCGAGCCGTGACGGTCGCTGCGAACCGCCCAACGGCTCCGGCTGGTCAGGGTGGGCGCCGGTCACCGGCGCGTCAGGTACGGGCACAGTGAGCCATTGTCCCGCACGCGGGGCGGGTACCCCAGTGGCCTCCCGGCTGGCGGACGGGGCACCGCCGCCGGGTCGGCCCAACTGGGCCACGTAGCGGTCCAGGCGCCCGTCCAGCAGGGCGTCGGCGAGGTCCGGACCGGCCACCTGGCCCACCTCGGCCGCGTACGGGCGGATCAACGGCAGGGTGCCGGTCACCAGCCGAGCCGCTGCCGCCCACACCTGGCCGGTCGAGCCCGGACGCAGGCCGAGACAGCGCAGCATGTCCTCGCGGTAGCCGGCGGGCGCCACCGGCAGGTCGAGCGCGGCGGCGAAGGCAGACCGGCGGGAGACCACCCGTACCGACGGGTTCGCCAGCCGCAGCACCGAGGGGCAGAGCCGGGCCAGGTCGGCGGCGGCCAGCCGGGCACCGAGCGGATCCTCGTCGTCCCGGGCCGCGGCCACCTTGCCGAGCGTGGCGATCAGTTCCTCCAGCCGGGGCTCGTCGGCCGGCTGGCAGAGCACCGGCAGGTCGATGCGGTGCCGCCAGTACGGGTCGGCCCAGAGCAGCCGGGTAGGGGCCGTCACCGGCAGGCCGAACGCCCAGTCGGCCGGCTCACCGAGGCGGGTCACCCAGGAGCGGATGTCCCGGGCCGCTACCGACACGTGGGTCAGCCGGCCGGAGTGCTCCGCGAGGTACGCCCGACGGGCCGCGTACGGAGCGCCACCGAGCAGCACGTCGACATCGACATCGCTGTGCGCGGTGGCGGCCCGGCGCGCGTGGCTGCCACGCAGCAGGATGCCCACCACGGGCCGGTCGGCGCTCGCCCGCAGCCGGGCGGCCCAGTCGTCGAAGAACCCACTGTCCGGTGACGGAGCGTGATCCACTGCGCCATCGTGCCGCACGTCCGATCCGGGCGCAATGACCGGTGACGGACCTGCCGTCCGATCCGGCACAAGCTGACCGTGCTATTGGCGTTCCTGCCTCAGAGGGCGTTTCGCCCAATTCTGCGGCTCAGTCGAATTCACCCAGCTCCGCCCGCCGGTAATGGTCGATCTTGAAGTCGAGGACCTTGAGGTCCTCCTCCAGCTCGGCCATCCGGTGCAGCACCCGTACCCGGTGCTCCTCGAACAGCGCCCGGCGGGCGCCGAGCGTGCCGTCGCCCTGTCGGGCCAGCTCGACGTAGCGGCGCATGTCGCGTACCGGCATGCCGGTGCGGCGCAGCCGGGTCAGCAGCAGCAGCCAGTTGACGTCCTCCGCAGTGTAGCGACGCCGGCCGGCGGAATCCCGACCCACCGGGGCCACCAGCCCCTCCTGCTCGTACCAACGCAACGTGTGGGTGGTCAGGCCGACCCGCTGGGCCGCCTCGCTGACGGTGAAGGTCGGCTCCCGCGTACCGATGTCCATCGTTCGAGGGTCCCAGCACCGGACGGCCCGGCGCGACCCCGGGACCCGCGCTTGCCGACCCGGCCGTATTTCACCTACTGTTGATTTCAACAGACGATGAATTTGGGGAGGTGGGCGATGGACGACGCGATCGCCGTCCGGGGCCTGGTCGTGGACCGGGGCCGGCGGCGGGTGCTGCACGGGATCGACGCCACGGTGCCGCGCGGCTCGGTCACCGGTCTGCTCGGGCCGAGCGGCAGCGGCAAGACCACGTTGATGCGGGCGGTCGTCGGAGTGCAGGTGATCGCCGCCGGCACGGTGACGGTGCTCGGCGCCCCGGCCGGCTCGCCGTCACTACGCCAGCGGGTCGGTTACCTGACCCAGGCGCCGAGCGTCTACGCCGACCTCACGGTGCGGGAGAACGCCCGCTACTTCGCCGCGCTGCACGGCCGCGACCGGTCCGAGGCCGACCGCGCGGTAGCCGACGTCGGCCTGGCCTCGGCGGCCGGCCAACTGGTGGGCACCCTCTCCGGCGGGCAGCGCAGCCGGGCGTCGCTGGCCTGCGCACTGGTCGGCGAGCCCGAGCTGATCGTGCTCGACGAGCCCACCGTGGGCCAGGATCCGGTGCTGCGGGCCGACCTCTGGGCCCGATTCCATGCGCTGGCCGCGACCGGGACGACGCTGCTGGTGTCGAGTCATGTGATGGACGAGGCCGCCCGGTGCGACCGCCTGCTGCTCATCCGGGAGGGGCGACTCATCGCCGACGACACCCCGGCGGCTGTCCGGGCCGCAGCCGGGGTCGACGACCTCGACGAGGCGTTCCTGCGGCTGATCAGAGCCGCCCAGCCCGACCAGTCCGGGGAGGCGTGATGAGTCCACGCATCCTGGCCGCCACCGTCGCCCGCATCCTGCGGCAGCTGCGCCACGACAAACGGACCGTCGCGCTGCTGGTGGCCGTGCCCACCGTCCTGCTCACCCTGGTCTACTACATGTACGCCGACCAGCCCGCGCCGCCCGGCCAGCCGTCGACGTTCGACCGGATCGCGCTGGTGATGCTCGGCTTCTTCCCGTTCATCATCATGTTCCTGGTGACCAGCATCGCGATGCTGCGCGAGCGCACCACCGGCACGCTGGAACGACTGCTCACCACCCCACTGGCCAAGACCGACCTGCTCTTCGGGTACGGGATCGCCTTCGGGCTGGCCGGCGCCGTGCAGGCCGGCATCGCCTCCGCCGTCGCGTACTGGGTCTTCGGCCTCCAGACGGCCGGCAGCAGCGCGCTGGTCATCATGATCGCCGCACTGAACGCGGTGCTCGCCGTCGCGCTCGGGCTGCTCTGTAGTGCCTTCGCCCGCACCGAGTTCCAAGCCGTACAGTTCATGCCGGTCGTGGTCGCGCCACAACTGCTGCTCTGCGGGCTGTTCGTGCCCCGCGACGAGATGGCCGGCTGGTTGCAGGCGATCAGTGACGTGCTGCCCCTGTCGTACGCCGTCGAGGCCCTGCAGGAGGTCGGCGCGTACGCCGAACCGACCGGGACGATGTGGCGCGACGTGGCGATCGTCGCCGGCGCGGCGGTGCTGGCGCTGGTGCTCGCCGCGGCCACCCTGCGCCGGCGCAGCGGCTGACGGCACCATGCCTGCCCGGCGCGAGTGGACCGCGTCGGGCAGGCAGGCACCGGCGCGGACTGGAGCGAGGGAGGGCGATGGTACGGCGCAGCGGACGGCGACCCGGCAAACCCGGCACCCGGGACACGATTCTCGACGCCGCCCGGGCCGTCTTCGCCGAACGCGGCTACGACGCCAGCACCATCCGGGCCATCGCCACCTCCGCCGGCGTCGACCCGGCTCTGGTGCACCACTACTTCGGCACCAAGGAACAGCTCTTCCTGGCCGCCATGCGCTTTCCGGTGAACCCGGCGGAACTGCTGCCCAAGGTGCTCGCCGGTGACCGTGCCGCTCTCGGCGAACGGCTGGTCCGCATGTTCGTCACGGTCTGGGACTCGCCCGCCGGTGCCGCCGGGGTGGCCCTGCTGCGCTCCGCGGTCAGCAGCGAGTGGACCGCCCGGCTCCTGCGCGAGTTTCTCACCACCCAGGTGCTGCGCCGGGTCCTCGACCAGCTCGACGTCGATCCGGCCGAGGTGCCGCTGCGCGGGTCGCTGGTGGCCAGCCAACTCGTCGGGCTGGCGCTGATGCGTTACGTGATCCGGCTGGAGCCGGTCGCCTCCGCCTCGCCGGAGACCCTGATCGCCACGGTCGGCCCGACCGTGCACCGCTATCTCACCGGCGAACTCGGCGGTTGACGGTCGGCGACGGTCGGATCGGTCTCAGCCCGCGCTGAGCACCGGCTCCAGCAGCCGGGTCAGGTCGGCCCGGTCGGTCAACCGGCGGCCGAAGGCGAGCCGGGCCCGTCGCCGGGCGCCCGGCCGACCGAAGGTCACCAACATGCCGTACCTGTCGATCCGCTCGACCCGGGGCGCGTGGTCGGCCGGACCGGCCGCCAGGCCGAGCTGCCGACGCAGGTAGTCCGTCATCCGCTGGGCGTGGTCCTCGCCGAGGTGGGCGAGCAGCCCCGCCTCGACCGGGTGCAGCGGATCCGGCTCGGCCTCGGCGTACGCCGCAGGGTCGATCCGGCGCAACTCGCCGGCCCGGTGCCAACGCGCCTCCGCCACCTCGAAGCGGAACAGCCGGAAGCGGGTGCCGACGTCGAGCAGGTCGCCGGTGGGCTCCACGGCGGCGAAGTCCACCGCGGCGGCCCGCGCCTCGTCGCCGGCCAACCGACGCGCCCAGCCGGAGACCAGGGCCCGGCCGAGTGACGGCGCCCCGGCGGCCGGCGGCAGGTCCAGCACGTCGAGCACCACCGCGACGGCGCGCTCCTCGGCACCGGCGCCCAGCGCTGCCGCGAGATCGCTGACCACCGGCACCAGCAGCAGCACCCGCCCCTCGGGGTCGGTGGCGTGGCGCGCGTGGTGCAGGCCGGGCCGGCAGGCCAGGTGAACGAGGCCAGGCAACCGACCCGCAACCAGGGTCCGGACGATCTCAGCGGGGCTGGGCCGCATGACACGACCTCCTTTGAGGTTAGGCTTACCTAACTCGGAGGGTATGGCATCGGCCCCGCGTCGTCTACCGGGTCTGCTCAAGCCACGAGGCGTAGAGCAGCCCGTACACCGAATCCGGGTCGCGGACCAGCTCGTCGTGCGAACCACGCTGCACGACCCGCCCCTGGTCCACCACGATCACCTCGTCGGCGTTCTGCGCGGTCGACAGCCGGTGCGCGATCGCCAGGGTGGTCCGGCCCCGGGTAACCGCGTCCAACGTCCGCTGCAACCGCACCTCGGTGGCCGGATCCACCGCGCTGGTCGCCTCGTCCAGCACCAGCAGGTCCGGATCGGCCACGTACGCCCGGGCCAACGCCACCAACTGACGCTCCCCCACGCTCAACGCCTCACCCCGCTCACCCACCCCGGTCGCCAGCCCGGCGGGCAACCCGTCCAGCCAGTCAGCCAGACCCAGCTCGGTGAAGGCGGCGGTGAGCTGCTCATCGGTCAGCTCCGGGCGGGCGAAGCGGACGTTGTCGGCCACCGTGGCGTCGAACAGGAACCCGTCCTGCGGAACCATCACCACCCGGGAGCGCAGCGAGTCGAAGCGCACATCGGTCAGCGGCACCCCGGACAGCAGCACCGCCCCCGCCGTCGGGTCCATCAGCCGGGTCACCAGCTTGGCGAAGGTGGTCTTGCCGCTGCCGGTCTCACCGACCACCGCCACCCGACTCTTCGCCGGAATCTCCAGGCTGATGTCATGCAGCACCGTCGGACCGCCCGGATAGGCGAAACGTACGCCGCCGAAGCGGATGTCCAGCGGCCCGGTGGGCAGCTCACGCCCCTGCGACCCGGGATCCGCGACATCCGGTTCGACGTCCAGCACGTCGAGCACCCGACGCCAGCCGGCGATCGCGTTCTGCGCCTCGTTGAGCACCTCGGTGGCGATCTGTACCGGCTGGATGAAGAGCGTCACCAGGAACAGGAACGCGGTGATCTCGCCGATGCTCAGCGTCTGGTCGGCGCCGAGGAACACCCCCAGCACCACCACACCGGCCAATGCCAGGCCGGCGGCCAGCTCACCGACCGAGCTGCCGAGAATGCTGATCCGGATCGCCTTCTGCTGCGCCCGTCGCTGACCGTCGATCGCCTCGTCCAGCCGCCGGGCAGTGCGCCCCGCGATGCCGTACGCCCGGATCACCGGCGCGCCGACCACGCTCTCCCCGACCGCGCCCAGCAGGGCGCCGGTGCGCTGCCGGACCACCCCGTACGCCGCGGCGAGCCGGCGTTGGAGCAGCCGGATCACCAGCACCGCCGGCCCGAAGGCGGCGAAGACCACGAGCGTCAACTGCCACGAGTACGCCAGCATCACGACCGTGGTGACCGCCAACTGCCCCAGGTTGACCAGGAGGATCACCCCACCCCACTGGAGGAACTGGGTGATCTGGTCGACGTCGCTGGTGACCCGGGAGACCAGCGAACCGCGCCGCTCCGACTGCTGGTGCAGCATCGACAGGTCGTGCACGTGCCGGAAGGCACGTACGCGCACCCCCGCCAGCGCCGTCTCGCTGACCGTGAACAGCCGGCGCATCATCAGGTAGCCACAGGTCGTGGTCACCACCAGCACCGCCGCGGTGACCGACACCACCACGTACAGCGCGTCCAGGTCCAACCCGCCGGCGATGCCCCGGTCGATGCCCTGCTGCACCGCCACCGGCACGGCCACCCGGCCGACCATGTACACCAGCGCCAGACCGAGGGTGCCGGCCAGCCCGACCCGCAGTTCCGGGGAGAGCGCCAGCCCTCGACGCAGCGTCCGCCACGTCGACTCGGCCTGCTCCGGCGCTTCGCGGACGCTCACCGGTCCAGCCTTTCGTTCGCGACTGCGGGGCTCGCAAGCTCACTCCTCGCGCTCACCGGTCCACCTCCAGTCCGGAGGTCATCGGGGTGACCTCGTCGTACGTACGCTGCCGGTCGTGGTCGACCTCGGCCTGCTCATAGGCGGTGACCAGATCGGCGTAGCCCGGCACGGTGGCCAGCAGCCTGCTGTGCGTGCCCCGCGCCACGACCCGCCCCTGCTCCAGGTAGATGACCTCGTCGGCGAGGGCGATGGTCGCCCGCCGGTAGGCCACCACCAGGATCGACGCGCCCGGGCCGCCGCCGGCCGACGAGCGCAGCCCGGCCAGGATGGCGGCCTCCACCCGGGGGTCGACCGCGCTTGTCGCGTCGTCGAGCACCAACAGGCGGGGACGACCCGCCAACGCCCGGGCGAGGGTGAGCCGCTGCCGCTGGCCGCCGGAGAGGGAGGTACCCCGCTCACCGACCATGGTGTCCAGCCCCTCGGGCAGGGCGGCGACGAACCCGTCGGCCTCGGCCAGGCGCAGCGCGGCCCAGACGGCCTCGTCGTCGACGCCCGGGCGGTCCAGCGAGACGTTGGCCCGGACCGTGTCGTCGAAGACGAACGGCACCTGGGCGACCAGCGCGGCGGTACCGGCAAGCACGTCCGCGGCCAGGTCGCGAACATCCACGCCGTCGATGCTGACCGTGCCCGACCGTGGATCGACCAGCCGAACCGCCAGCGCGGTGATTGTCGACTTGCCGGCGCCGGTCGGCCCGACCAGGGCGACGGTCTTGCCGGCCGGCACGGTGAAGGTGACCTCGCCCAACACCTCAGCGCCGGGCAGGTGCGCTTCCGCCGGTTCGTAGGCGAAGCCGACGTCGGTGAAGGCGAGCGTGGCTGGCGTCGCCACGGCCGGGTCCGGCCGGGTGTCGCCGTACGGCATCTCGCCGGTGGCGTCGAGCACCCGGCGGATCCGGTCCCAGCCGGCGACGCTGCGCGGCAGTTCGGCCAGCACCCACCCGATGGCCCGCACCGGGAACGCCAGCACGGTGAAGAGGAAGGCCACGCTGACCAGCTCGGACACCTCGATGGCGCCCTGCCGCAGCCGGTACGCGCCGACCACCAGCACCGCGAGGGTGCCGAGACTGGGCAGCGTCTCCAGCATCGGGTCGAAGATCCCCCGCAACCGACCGACCGAGATCAGCGCATCACGCAACTGGCCGGCCCGGGCCGCGAACCGGGCGGTCTCCTGGGCCTCCCGCCCCATCGTCTTGACCACCAGCGCGCCGTCGAAGCTCTCGTGCGCGATGCCGCTGACCTCGGCGCGCAGCCGCTGCGCCCGCGCCTGACGTGGCGCCATCCGGCGGGAGTACGCCACGTTGAGCGCGAACAGGGCCGGGAAGACGGCCAGCCCGACCAGAGCCAGCGCCCAGTCGACGGCGAACAGCGACGTCACCGCGCCGATCAGCATCACCAGCGTGCCCACCGCGAAAGGCAGCGGCGCGATCGGCTGCCAGGCGGCCTCGACGTCCGAGTTGGCGTTGGACAGCAGCGTGCCGGTCGCGTTGCGGTGGTGCCAGGACAGCGGCAGTTCCAGGTAGCGGCGGGTGACCCGGCGGCGATAGGCGGCCTGGAGACGGAACTGCATGTAACCGGCGCCGAGCCGGCGACCGAAGATGCCGACCACCCGCAGCACACTCAGCCCGAGCAGTGCCGCGGCGGCCAGCGCCAACGCGCCCACCGCCACCGAACCGCTCTCGACGGCCGGCACCACCACGTCACCGACGACCGCGCCGACCACGAACGCGCTGGCGACCACCATCAGCCCGAACAGCACGCTGCCGGCCACCGCGACCGCGAAGATCCTCGGTTGTTCCCGGATGGCCCGCCCGAGGACGGTCAAACCGCGACCGAGCACGTCCCGACTAGTCCCGCTCGCCACATTCTCCCCCGCCGTAAGCCGCCACAATCCTCTCTCATCCTTACCGCTACCGGCCCGGTACGCCGACCCCCGGCGATATGTCCGACGTCACCCCGGGGGCCAGGTCGCCCGCGCGCCCGGCTCACGACGCGAGCTGCGCCGCACCGGCCTACGATCACTGCCATGTCGCGGTACGCCCGATCGGAGCGCGAGGCGCTCGCCGAACTGATGTCCACCCTGGGCCCGGACGCCCCGACCCTCAACGAGGGCTGGACGACCCGTGACCTCGCCGCGCACCTGGTGGTCCGGGAGCGTCGTCCGGACGCCGCCGCGGGCATCGTCCTGCCACCACTGAGCGGGTACGGCGAGCGGGTGCGGCGTCAGGTCGCCGCCCTGGACTGGACTGAACTGCTCGGTCAGGTGCGACGTCCTCCGCTGTGGAGCCCGGTGAGCAACCCGCTGGCCGACGAGTTGACCAACACGCTGGAATTCTTCATCCACCACGAGGACGTACGCCGCGCCCGGGCCGGCTGGCAGCCCCGGGAGTTGCCGGTGGGATTGGAGCGGGGGCTGTGGCGGCGGGTGTCGACGCTGGGCCGACTGGCGCTGCGGCGGTTCCCGGCCCAGGTGCTGGTGCAGGCGCCCGGCCACGGCGAGGTGGCCACCGGCCGTGGCGGCGAACCGCTGCGGCTGGTCGGCACCCCCGGTGAGCTGGCCCTGTTCCTGTCCGGCCGGCAACGCGCGGCGCGGGTGCAACTCGACGGCGCACCAGCCCTGGCCGACCGGCTCCGCACCGCCAGCCTGGGCTTCTAACCCTCTGTACGTAACCGGTCACGTCGAAATCCGAAACGTTACTCGGCTCATCGGTCGACCACGATCGGTGCTCCCGTACGCTGACCCGCGCCGCCTCGTGGGGGGGCGGCGACAGGGAGCGCGATGCGAAGCTTTGTGGTCTCGGCCCTGCGAGAGCCTCCGTTCGCCCACGTGCGGCACGAGGACACCGAGCACGTGGCGCGGGAGAGCGCGGACTGGGCGCAGGACCTGGGCCTGATCAGTAACGGGCAGCGGCTGCACCGGGCGGACGCCGCCGGGCTCGCCGGGCGGGCCTGCCCGCAGGCGCCGCGGGAGCGTCTGCGCCTGCTGACCGACCTGATCTCCTGGCTGTTCGTGATGGACGACGCCTGCGACGAGGACGGACTGGGCGCCGAGCCCACCCGACTCGCGCCGACCGTGGCCGCGCTGCTGGACGTGCTGGACCGTCAGGGCGCACCGGGTCCGGTGCCGCCCGGAGCAGCCGGGACGTTGGCGCTCGGCCTGGCCGACCTGTGCCAACGGGTGCGCGGCCACCGGCGTCCGGCGGTGCTGCTGCGGTTCGTCGCCGGGATGCGCGAGTACCTGCTCGCGCTGCTGTGGGAGGCGGCTAACCGGGAACACGAGCGGGTCCCGCCGATCGACGAGTACGTCCAGATGCGCCGGCACACCGGTGCCGTGTACCCCAGCCTCACCCTGACCGACCTGGCGCTGGACGGCTTTCCGCCGGCCGTACGCCGAGCCGATCCCGGGTGGGCCACCCTGGAGGCGCTGGCCGCCGATCTCATCTGCTGGTGCAACGACGTCTTCTCCTACCGCAAGGAACACCACGGCGGGCCGGACGCGCACAATCTGATCACGGTGCTGGCCAGGGAGACCGGCGACGAGTCGGTGGCGCTGCGGGCCGCTGCCGACCGGTTCAACGATCGACTCGGTGCGTACCTGGCGGCCGAGACCCACCTGTTGGCCAGCCACGGCGACGCGGTACGCCCGGCGTTGGACACCCGGCGGAACTGGATCCGGGCCACCTACGACTGGTCACGGGCGGCGGCCCGCTACGAGTGAGACGAGGGTGCCGTTCGCGGGAAGAGGCTGGTGGATGATCGTCAGGGCTAGCCGACGCCCGGGGACAGGCAATACCCTTCGGTAACGAACACCGACCGTGACGACCGTCACGCCTCCACCCCCGAAGGCGGCTACAGCGATGGCTCTCGATGTACCGTACAGCTCCATTCCTGACATGTTCCTCAAGCGCGTCGCGGCTTCCCCCGACCGCCACGCTTTCGCCCACCCCGGCCCCGACGGACCGGTCTGGCTGACCTGGGCTCAGGTCTCCCAGCGGGCCACGGCGATCGCCGCCGGCCTGCACGGCCTGGGCGTCGGTCAGGAGGACCGGGTCGCGATTCTGGCGAACACCCGGATCGAGTGGGTGATCGCCGACTTCGGCATCATGTGCGCCAGCGGCGCCACGACCACGGTCTACCCGACCACCGAGCCCGAGGACGCCACCTACATCATCTCCGACTCCGGCTCGAAGGTGCTGTTCGCGGAGAACCCGGACCAGGCGGCCAAGATCGCCGGAGCACAGCTGCCCGCGCTGACCCACGTGGTCCTCTTCGACGGCGCCCCCGACCCGTCCGCGGCCGTGCCTCAACTGACCCTCGCCGAGTTGGAGGAGCAGGGCGCCCAGCGGCTCGCCGAGGACCCGGAGCTGATCGAGCGTCTGGTCGCCGGCATCGGCCCGGACCATCTGGCCACCCTGATCTACACCTCCGGCACCACCGGCCGTCCCAAGGGCGTCGAGCTGCTGCACGGTGGCTGGTGCTGGGAGGGCGTGGCGCAGGAGGCGGTCGGACTGCTCCGCGAGGACGACCTTCAGTACCTCTGGCTGCCGCTGTCCCACTCGTTCGGCAAGACGCTGCTCTGCGGCGCCACGCACGTCGGCCTGCCCACGTACGTGGACGGCCGGGTCGACAAGCTCGTCGAACTGCTCTCGGTGGTCCGCCCGACGCTGATGTGCGGCGCGCCTCGGGTCTTCGAGAAGGTCTACAACAAGTCGGTCACCACCGCACAGGACGCCGGTGGGGCGAAGGCCAAGATCTTCGCCTGGGCGGTCGGCGTCGGCAAGGAGAAGGTCGCCCTGGAGCAGGCCGGCAAACCGGTGCCGGGCGGGCTGAAGCTCAAGTACACGCTGGCGGAGAAGCTGGTCTTCAGCAAGCTCCAGGCCCGGCTCGGCGGCCGGATCCGGGTGCTGGTCTCCGGTGCCGCCCCGCTCAGCCCGGAGATCGCCACCTTCTTCGCCGCGGCGAACCTGCCGATCTCGGAGGGCTACGGGCTTACCGAAACCAGCGCCGGCAACTTCGTCAACCCGCCCGACGGGCTGCGGATCGGCACCGTCGGCAGGGCCATGGGCGACCTCGAGTGCCGCATCGACACCGACGGCGAGATCCTGCTCAAGGGTCGGCCGGTGATGCGGGGCTACCACAACCTGCCCGAGGAGAGCGCCGCCGCGTTCACCGAGGACGGCTTCTTCCGTACCGGCGACATCGGCAGCCTCGACGACGACGGCTACCTGCGTATCACCGACCGCAAGAAGGACCTGGTCAAGACCTCCGGCGGCAAGTACGTCGCACCGTCGCACATCGAGGGCATGTTCAAGGCCACCTGCCCGTACACCTCGCAGGCCGTGGTGATCGGCCAGGCCCGCAACTACTGCACCATGCTTGTCACGCTGGACCCGGACGCCATCGCCGGCTGGGCGGCCGGCACCCCGCTGGAGGGTCGCCCGTACGCCGAGATCGTCGCCTCTCCGGAGGCCCAGGCCATGGTGGAGGAGTACGTCGCCCAGCTCAACCAGAAGTTGAACCGCTGGGAGACCATCAAGAAGGTCACCATCCTGCGGCGCGACCTCACCATCGAGGACGGCGAGATCACCCCGTCGCTGAAGATCAAGCGCCGTGGCGTGGAGAACAACTTCGCCGACGAGATCGACAAGATGTACGCCGGCACGGTCGCCGAGATCTGACGGCCCACGGCCTCGGCCCCGCACCCGTCCCTCCCCGGGGTGCGGGGCCGATCCGTGTCGCGCCACGGACAGCGGCGGGTCAGCCGCTCAGGCGATGACGCTCGGCTCACGCCAGCGGGGTTGCCCCGCCCGGTCCAGGTCGTACCGGACCGCCGCGATCCGCCCGACCGCCTCGACCAGGTCGGTGGCCGGCAGGGTGAACGGCAGCCGCAGGAAACGCTCCAGCGTCCCGTCGAGGCCGAAGCGGGGTCCGGGCGCCAGGCGTACGCCGACCTCCTCGGCGGCCCGCGCCAGAGCGCTGGAGATCGGCCCGTCCAGCTCGGCCCAGAGGGTCACTCCGCCACGCGGCACGGTGACCCGCCACTCCGGCAGCCGGGCGGCCAGCGCGCCGAGCAACGCGTCACGCTGCACGGCCAGTTGCGCCCGCCGGGCGGCCACGATGGCCGGCGCGACGTCCAGCAGGTGCACCGCGACCAACTGGTCCAGTACCGGGCTGGACATGTCCACCCCCACCCGCGCCGCGGCCAGCCGCTGCACCTGTGGCGCCGAGGTGCGGATCCAGCCGATCCGCAGCCCGCCCCAGAACGGCTTGCTCATGCCGCCGACGCTCACCACCCGGGAGTGCCGGTCGAAGCTCGCCGTCGGCGGCGGCAGGTCCGTACCGTCCAGCGGCAGGTCCACGAAGGACTCGTCGATCACGAGATCGGTGCCGACCGCGTGCGCGGTGGCCACCAGCCGTTCCCGCAGCTCGGCCGGCATCAGGTGCCCGGTCGGGTTCTGGAAGTCGGGGATCAGGTACCCGACCCGGGGCCGCACCTGCCGCAGCGTGCCCAGCAGCAGGTCCGCGTCCCAACCGTCGGCATCGGCGGCCAGGCCGTACGTGGTGATCCGGGCTCGTCGGGCGGCGAGCGCGGCGAGCGCGTTGGGGTAGCTCGGCGACTCGACAAGCACCCCGCCGCCCGGCGCGAGCGCCAACCGTAGTACCAGGTCCAGGGCGTGCTGCGTACCGTTGGTGACCATGATCTGGTCGGGTGAGGTGGGCAGGCCCCGCTCGGTGTATCGCTGGGCGACCGCCTCCCGCAGCTCGATGATCCCGATCGGGTGGTACCCGGCGCCGCTCAGGTAGCGGGGCAGGTCCTCGGCCGCCGCGCGGGCCGCCGGCAGCAGTTCGGGCGGGGCGGCCAACGCCGCCACTCCGAGGTCGAGCATGTCCCGGTCGTCCAGCGGGATCCAGAGCCCGTTGGGCGCCACCCGGTGCGTCCCCGGCAGCATCGTCCAGCTTCCGGCACCCCGCCGGCTGGCCAGGTGCCCGCTGTCGCGCAGCTCGCGGTACGCGGCCGTGACGGTGGTACGGCTGATCCGCAGCGCTTCGGCCAGGTCGCGTTCGGCCGGCAGGCGCACACCGAGAGGTAGCCGTCCGTCGGCGAGCAGACCGCGCACCGCCCCGGCCAGCGCGGCGTAGTCGGGGCTGCGTCGCCGGCCGGGCAGGGCGTGCCACTGCCCGAGCAGCCGGGCCAATTGAACCCCACGCACCTGACTGACCATGGCCACTCTCCCAATATTGGCTCTATCGCGAGGCCAATTGGCACCTAGAGTGGCATGCGTGGCAATGATTGGCAACCTCCGGCACCGGCCGACCCGACGGCTCACCCACCTGTTCGTCGGGCTCGTCCTCTACGGCTTCAGCATGGCGCTGATGATCCGCTCCGGGCTCGGGCTGAACCCGTGGGACGTCTTCCACCAGGGGCTGTCCCGGCTGACCGGCCTGAGCATGGGCACCGTGGTCATCGCGGTGGGCGCGCTGGTGCTGCTGGCCTGGATCCCGCTGCGCCAACGCCCCGGCCTCGGCACCGTCGCCAACGTGGTGGTGATCGGCCTGGCGGTCGACGCGACCCTGGCGCTGCTGCCACCCGGAGGGCCACTTGCGCTGCGAATCGTCCTGCTGGTCGTCGGGATCGTCGGCAACGGCGCGGCCACCGCGCTCTACCTCGGTGCCCGACTCGGCCCCGGTCCCCGCGACGGGCTGATGACCGGCCTGGTCGCCCGCCGCCCCGGTCGGTCGCTACGCCTGGTCCGCACCGTCATCGAGGTCGGCGTGCTGGCCGTGGGTGCGGTGCTCGGCGGCACGGTCGGCATCGGCACCATCGCCTACGCGCTGACCATCGGACCACTGGCCCAACTGTTCCTGCCGCTGTTCGACGTCGCCGAACCGAACCCACCGGCACGGGTCGAGCCGGCCCCGGCGACCTGACGACCACCCAGCGCCACCGCCACATACCGGATCGGGTCGCTGCCGTCCACCCACATCGACTGTCGGCAATCATGATGCCACTCACGGTCGCAGTGCGACGGTCGGTGTTTTCCTGGAGCCGGGTCGCCCGGCAGAATCTCCGCATGGGGGACAACGCCTGGCGTCGTACCGACGCATGGATCTTCGTCTCGCTGGTGATCGCCAGCGGCGCCGGACGCCACCGACGGTCCGCGACCACCCGCCGCCCCGAGGGGGTACGCCTCGCCGACGTGCTCTCCACGGCCGACCATCTCGACCGCAGCATCCCCGATCGGCACGACATCGAGGAGGCGATCCGCCGGCTGCTCGGCGCCGGGCTGGTCGACGTCTCCGACGGCTGGTTCCGGATCACGCCCGACGGCGAGCACCTGTGGCGCTCACGGCCGAGCGCCGGGCTGGCCACCACCGTCGACACCGTGCAGGGCGTGCTCAGCCGCCGGCACGCGCCCGGCACCGCGGACTGGCACCTCGACGAGCAGGAGCACGCCGCCGCCGTGCAGGAATACCTGGTGCGGTCCATCCCGATGCCCCGGCGCTCCCCCGAGGGACACTCCGGCCGCGGTTGACCTCCGCGCCGTCGTCCGCTGCGGCCGACAGGATGCGACCCCCGGGCCGCGATGCCGGCCGCAGCGCCCTAATCGGCGTCAGCGCACCGGGTGACCGGCACCGCGCAGCACGTCCTTGACCTCCGCCACGGTCAGCTCCCCGAAGTGGAACACGCTGGCGGCCAGCACCGCGTCGGCGCCGGCACCGATCGCCGGCGGGAAATGGGCCGCCTCACCGGCACCCCCACTCGCCACCACCGGGACGTCGACGACCCGGCGTACCGCGCCGATGAGCTCCAGATCGAACCCGGCCTTCGTGCCGTCGGCGTCCATCGAGTTGAGCAGGATCTCACCCGCGCCCAGCTCGGCGCCGCGCCGCGCCCATTCCACGGCGTCCAGCCCGGTGCCGCGCCGCCCGCCGTGGGTGGTCACCTCGAAGCCACTGGCAGTGGTGCCCGCCGATGCTCGCCGCACGTCGAGCGAGAGCACCAGCACCTGCCGACCGAACCGCTCCGCGATCTCCGCGAGCAGCTCCGGCCGGGCGATCGCCGCCGTGTTGACCCCGATCTTGTCGGCTCCGGCGCGCAGCAGGGTGTCCACGTCCGCCACCGTCCGCACCCCGCCACCGACGGTCAGCGGGATGAAGACCGACTCGGCCGTACGCCGGACCACGTCGAGCATCGTCCCCCGGTCGCTCGACGAGGCGGTGACGTCGAGGAAGGTCAACTCGTCGGCGCCCGCGCGGTCGTACGCGGCAGCCAACTCCACGGGGTCGCCCGCGTCCCGCAGGTCGAGGAAGTTGACGCCCTTGACCACCCGTCCCGCGTCCACGTCGAGACAGGGGATCACCCGCACCGCCACCGTCATGCGACGAGCCTATCGCCGCCCGTACGACGGTCGCCGTCCCGACCGGGGCGACGGGGTGCGCCGCCGGTCACAGCCGCACCAGCATCTTGCCGAGGTTCTCCCCCCGCAGCAGGCCGAGGAAGGCCGCCGGGGCGTTCTCCAGGCCGTCGACGATCGTCTCGTCGTACGCCAGCGTGCCGTCGCGCAGCCACCCGGAGACCTCCCGCACGAACTGCTCCCGCAGGTGGCCGTGATCGTTGACCAGGAAGCCGCGCAGGGTCAGCCGCTTACCGATCACCTGGGCCAGGTTGCGCGGGGCGGCCGGCGCCTCGGTGTCGTTGTACTGCGCGATCATGCCGCAGATCGCCGCCCGACCGTGCAGGTTCATCGACGAGATGGCCGCCTCCAGGTGCTCGCCGCCGACGTTGTCGAAGTAGACGTCGACGCCGTCGGGGGCGGCGGCCCGCAGCAGGTCGCGTACCGGGCCGTCGTGGTAGTCGAATGCGGCGTCGAAGCCGAGCGCTCGCAGTCGCTCGACCTTGGCCGCTGATCCGGCGCTGCCGACCACCCGGCCCGCACCGCGGAGCCGGGCGATCTGGCCGACCATGCTGCCGACCGCGCCGGCCGCCCCGGAGACGAAGACCGTCTCGCCCGGACGCATCGCGGCCACCTCCAGCAGCCCGGCGTACGCGGTCAGCCCGGTCATCCCGAGCACACCGAGGTACGCGGTCAGCGGTGCGAGACCCGGCTCGACCTTGCGGGCGGCCTTCGCCTCGACCAGCGCGTAGTCCCGCCAGCCGAGACCGTGCAGCACGGTGTCACCCGGGGCGAACCCGTCGGCCTCGCCGCCGACCACCTCACCGACCGCCCCGCCGTCCAGCGGCGCGTCCAGGGCGAACGGCGGCACGTAGGAGCGCACGTCGTTCATCCGCCCGCGCATGTACGGATCCACCGACATGTACCGGTTGCGGACCAGCAGCTGCCCCGGGCCGGGCGTGGGCACCTCGGCGGTGACGAGCCGGAAATTGTCCTCGGTGGGCCAGCCCTGCGGGCGCGAGGCCAGCTGGATCTCACGGTTGGTGGGCACGGGAGTGTCCTTTCCTCTGCCGTCGGAGCGATGGCACGGCCGGGGCTCGACCCCGATCACGGGTTGGCCAGGACCGCCAGAGCCTCGGCCACGGTGAACGCCTCCGCGTAGAGCGCCTTGCCGGCGATGACCCCCTCCACGCCTACCGACTCCAGCGTGGCCAGCGCCCGCAGGTCGTCCAGGGTGGAGACGCCGCCGGAGGCGATCACCGGGGCGTCGGTACGGGCGCACACCTCGCGCAGCAGGTCCAGGTTCGGCCCCCGCATGGTGCCGTCCTTGGTGATGTCGGTGACCACGTACCGAGAGGCGCCGGCCTTGTCGAGTCGCTCCAGCACCTCGTACAGGTCGCCGCCGTCACGGGTCCAGCCCCGGGCCGCCAGGGTCCGGCCGCGCACATCCAGCCCGATCGCGACCCGGTCGCCGTACTCCGCGCAGACCCGGTCGCACCACTGCGGATCCTCCAGCGCGGCGGTGCCGATGTTCACCCGCTCGGCACCGGTGGCCAGCGCGGCCCGCAACGAGGCGTCGTCCCGGATGCCGCCGGACAGCTCCACCCGCACGTCGAGGCGGCGCACCACCTCGGCGAGCAGCTCGGCGTTGCTGCCCCGGCCGAACGCGGCATCGAGATCGACCAGGTGGATCCACTCGGCGCCGTCGCGCTGCCACGCCAGCGCGGCCTCCAACGGGTCGCCGTAGGTGGTCTCGCTGCCGGCGGCGCCCTGCACGAGCCGGACGGCCTGGCCGTCGGCGACGTCCACGGCGGGCAACAGGGTGAGGCTCATGTGTCTTGTCCCTCTCGCATGGTCAACGGCGGTCCAGGGCGATCACCACGATCACCGGTAGGACGAGCAGCAGTAGCAGGATCAGCCCGACCCGCAGCGCCAGGTCGGGCACGAGCACCCAGATGAGGGTGATCGCCGCCAGGGTGAGCGCCACGATCGTGGCCCGCTCTCCCCGGGAGTATCGGGGCAACCGGCCGGTGCGGCCACGACGCACCGTCGGCACCACCCGGCGGACCAACGCCCGACGGCGGGTCCGACGGGCGGTGGCCCGCTCGCGCAGCACCCGCTGCCGGGCCGCCTCCGCCTCGCGGGCCGCCCGGCGCTGGGCCCGTTCCTTGCTCACTCTGCCTCCCGGCGGGTGTGCCCCACCGGCTCAGTCACCGGCGGGCACGGTGGCCAGCCAGTTGCGCAGCAACGCGGCACCGGTCTCGGCGGACTTCTCGGGGTGGAACTGGGCGGCGGACAGCGCGCCGCGTTCCACCGCCGCGACGAAGTCACAGTCGTGGTGGGCCGTGGTCACCCGGGCCCCGGACGCCGTCAACGCGGCGGGGTCGCCCACGGCGTACGAGTGGACGAAGTAGAACCGGCTGTCGGCGGGCAGGCCGGCGAAGAGCACCGAGCCGACCGGCGCCTGCACGGTGTTCCAGCCCATGTGCGGCAGCCGGGCGGCGGCGAGCCGGGTGACCGAGCCCGGCAGCAGGCCCAGTCCCTTGGTCACCACCCCGTGCTCGTCGCCGGACTCGAAGAGGATCTGCATGCCCACACAGATGCCCAGCACCGGGCGGCCGGCGGCGACCCGCCCGGCGATCACCGGCCCGGCGCCGATCGCCTCGATGCCCGCCACGCAGGCGGCGAAGGCGCCCACTCCGGGAACCACCAGGCCGTCGGCGTCGGCCGCGGCGGCGAGATCACCGGTGACCAGCACGTCGGCGCCGGCCGCGGCCAGCGCCCGCTCGGCGGAGCGCAGGTTACCCGAGCCGTAGTCGAGCACCACGATTCGACGCCGTCCACCGGGGGCCGCCCCACCGTCGGGTCGGCCGGTCATGACCCGTCCCCCGGCAGCAGCCAGAGCACCCCCGCGGCGGTGGCCAGCACGGCCAGCAGCGCGGTGACGACCACCGCGCCGCGGGGCGCACCCTGCCGGTGCAGGGACAACGCCCCACCGACCAGCACGCCGGCCAGGATCAACAGCAACGTGGGCAGGATGCCGCTCACCGGCGACACCTCCGCCACGCCGTACCCGGGCCCGTCACAACGCCCCCTTGGTGCTGGGAATCGCCCCGCCCGCCGTCGGGTCCACCGCGGTGGCCTCCCGCAGCGCCCGGGACACCGCCTTGAACTGCGCCTCGACCACGTGGTGGGCGTCCGGATGCCCGCCGGGCCGGGCCGCCCGCAACACGTCCACGTGCAGGGTGATCCGGGCCGCCTGGCCGAAGGACTCCCAGATGTGCCGGGTCATGCTGGTCGGATACACCGGACCGATGTACGGCGCCAGGGGCGGCTCGTCGTGTACCACGTACGGCCGGCCGGAGAGGTCGACAGCCGCCCGGACCAGCACCTCGTCCATCGGCACGGTGGCCGAACCGTACCGGCGGATGCCCGCCTTGTCGCCAAGCGCCTGATCGAACGCGGCACCGAGGGCCAGCGCGGTGTCCTCCATCGTGTGGTGCGCGTCGATCTCCAGGTCGCCCACGGTGCGCACGGTCAGGTCGAAGCCGCCGTGCCGGGCGATCTGGTGCAGCATGTGGTCGTAGAACCCGACCCCGGTGCTGATCTCGGCCACTCCGGTGCCGTCGAGGTCGACCTCGACCAGGACCTTGGTCTCCTTGGTGATCCGCTCCACCCGGGCGGTCCGGCTCATGATGTGCCTTTCGTCGGTCGCGGCTGCGGGGCGATGGAACCCTCGCGCTGAATACTGTCCACGGCGGCCAGGAAGGCGTCGGTCTCGGCCCGGGTGCCGGCGGTGACCCGCAGCCAACCGGGCAGGCCGACGTCACGCACCAGCACGCCGTGCGCCAGCAACGCCCGCCAGGCCACCGACTGGTCGCCGCCCACCTCGTACAACACGAAGTTGGCGTCGCTGTCGGCGACCCGCAGGCCACGGCGGCGCAGCTCACTGACGATGCGGTCACGCTGCTCGGCGATCTCGGCGACCGTGCCGAGCAGGGCGTCGCAGTGCGCCAGCGCGGCCCGGGCGGCGGCCTGGGTGAGCGCGGAGAGGTGGTACGGCAGGCGGACCAGTTGCACCGCCGCCACCACCGCCGGATCGGCGGCCAGGTAGCCCAACCGACCCCCGGCGAACCCGAACGCCTTGCTCATCGTCCGGGTGACCACCAGCCGTGGGTGCCCGGGCAGCATCGACAGGGCACTGACCGTGCCCGGCCGGGCGAACTCCGCGTACGCCTCGTCCACCACCACCATCCCCGGAGCGACGTCCAGCACCGCGCCGATCACCGCCGGGTCGAGCGCGGTTCCGGTGGGATTGTTCGGCGAGCAGAGGAAGACCACGTCCGGCCGGTGCTCGCGGACCTGCTCGACCGCCTCGTCGGCGGTGAGCGCGAAGTCGGCGCCCCGGCGGGCCGGCACCCACCGGGTGCCCGTGCCGAGGGCCAACAGCGGATGCATCGAGTACGCCGGGGTGAACCCGAGCGCGCTGCGTCCCGGCCCGGCGAACGCCTGGAGCAGTTGCTGCTGGACCTCGTTGGAACCGTTGGCCGCCCACACCCCGTCGGCGGTGAGCCCGTGGCCGAGGTACCCGGCCAGGTCGGCCCGCAACGCCAACGCGTCCCGGTCGGGGTAGCGGTTGAGGTCGCGCAGCTCCGCCGCGAGAGCCTTGCCGATCGCCTCGGCCACCGCCTCCGGCAGCGGGTGGGAGTTCTCGTTGGTGTTCAGCCGCACCGGCACGTCGAGCTGCGGCGCACCGTACGGCGACAGCCCCCGCAGATCGTCACGGATCGGCAGGTCGGCCAACCCGATCATGTGGCCGCCCCGGTCTGCGACTGCGGCGCCGGGTGTAGGGAAGCACCGGGAAGCCGGGCGGTGACGGCCTCGCCGTGCGCCGGCAGATCCTCCACGTTCGCCAGGGTCACCACGTGGCCGGCGACCTCCCGCAGCGCCTCCTCGGTGTACTCCACCACGTGCACGCCGCGCAGGAACGACTGCACCGACAGCCCGGACGAGTGCCGGGCGCATCCCCCGGTGGGCAGCACGTGGTTGGAGCCGGCGCAGTAGTCGCCCAGCGACACCGGCGAGTACGCGCCCACGAAGACCGCGCCGGCATTGCGTACCCGCATCGCCCACTGACGGGCGTCGACGGTCTGGATCTCCAGGTGCTCCGCCGCGTACGCGTCGACCACCCGCAGGCCGGCCGTCAGGTCGTCGACCAGCACCACGCCGCTCTGCTCGCCGCCCAGCGCGGTGCTGACCCGCTCGGCGTGCTTGGTGGCCGGCACCAGTCGGGCCAGCTCCCGGTCGACCGCATCGGCCAGGCCGACCGACGGGGTGACCAGCACACTGGCCGCGAGGGGGTCGTGCTCGGCCTGACTGATCAGGTCGGCGGCGACGTGCACCGGGTCGGCGGTGTCGTCGGCCAGGATCGCGATCTCGGTCGGGCCGGCCTCCGCGTCGATGCCGACCACCCCGCGCAGCAGCCGCTTCGCGGCGGTGACCCAGATGTTCCCCGGGCCGGTGATCATGTCGACCGGTGCGCAGTGCGCGCTGCCGGCGGCGTCGACGGCACAGCCGTACGCCAGCATCGCCACGGCCTGGGCACCGCCGACGGCGTACACCTCGTCGACGCCGAGCAGCGCGCAGGCGGCAAGCACCCGCGGATCGGGCAGGCCGCCGTTGTCCTTCTGCGGCGGGCTGGCCACCACCAGCGACCGGACGCCGGCCGCCTGGGCGGGCACCACGTTCATCACCACGGTCGACGGGTACATCGCCAGCCCACCGGGGACGTAGAGGCCGACCCGGTCGACCGGGATCCACCGCTCGGTGACCGTGCCGCCGGGCACGACCTGGGTGGTGTGGTCGACCCGTCGCTGATCGGCGTGCACCCGCCGGGCCCGGGCGATCGACTCCAGCAGCGCCGCACGGACCTGGTCGTCCAGCGTGCCCTCCGCCGCCGCGATGGCCTCCGCCGGCACCCGCAGCACCTCGGGGGCGATCCCGTCGAACCGCTCGCTGGCCTCGCGGACCGCCGGATATCCATGCTCACGCACCGCCGTGACGATCGGGCGGATGCGCTCGACCGCCACCGAGACGTCGAGCTGGGCGCGAGGCAGCAGGTGGCGCGGGTCACGCGCGCCACCGCGCAGGTCGATCCGGTTCAACACGCCTGCGAGTCTAGGCGGCCCTCCGCCGGGCCGACCGGTGCCGCCCGCTGTCCGGGACGGTGAGCCGGGACACGCCGCCGCCCGCCCGTCGGGCTACGCTTGATCACGTGACCGCACGGCTACCGGTGTTTCCGCTCGCCACGGTGCTCTTCCCGGGGCTGGTACTGCCGCTGCACATCTTCGAGGAGCGTTACCGCGCGCTGGTCCGAGACCTCGTCGCGCTGCCCGAGGGCGCACCACGCGAGTTCGGGGTGGTGGCCATCCGCAGTGGCTGGGAGGTCGCCTCCGGTGCCGGCCAGGACGTGCCCGGCACCGGCGAGGTCACCCTGCACGAGGTGGGCTGCACCGCCGAGCTGCGGCAGGTCACCGAGTTGGATGACGGCGGCTTCGACATCGTCACCGTGGGGCGGCGTCGCTTCCGGATGGGCGACGTCGACCGGACTTCCGCGCCGTACCTGACCGCCGAGGTGCAGTGGTTGCCCGAGCCGGACGGCCCGGACGAAACCGCCGATCTGCTGGCGGCCCGGGTGATCGCCGTCTTCCGGCAGTACCTGGGCCTGATCCGGGCCGAGGCCGGTCAGCTCACCGAGCAGCTGCCCGAGGACCCGACCGTGCTGTCCCACCTGGTCGCCGCGACCGCGGCGCTGACGTTGACCGACCGCCAGCGCCTACTCGCCATCGACGGCACGGCGGCCCGGCTGCGCGCCGAACTGCACCTGCTCAACCGCGAGGCGGCGCTGCTTCGCCAGGTGCGGGCGGTTCCGGTGCCGCTGGCGGAGTTGGCCTCGCCCCCGCCGGCCCCGAACTGACCTCGCCCGCCGGCCCGGAACCGGCTGCTCCCGCCGGCCCTGCGGGCAGCGGCGGATGCGTGGCGAGCCAGGCCAGGTCCGGCTCCGGCTCGGGCCGCAGCGACGGCCACCGCGACCAGCCAGCGAGCAGGGTGTACGTGACCGCGGCGGCGAACGCCGGCAGCAGCAGGTTGCCGTAGGGCACCGGCAGCACCCCGAGGAACTGCTCGATCCCGCCGGCCCGCAGGTCCGCCGGCTTGCTGAAGCGCGTGCCGTCCGGAGCGCTGTCCAGCAGCCGCTGGTAGCTGGCCAGTCCGACCCGGCGCCCCACCTGCCAGGCGACCAACCCGGCGGCGAGCCCACCGGCCGCCGCGACGACCAGCCCGACCGGGCCCCGGTGGCGACGCAGCAGGAACCACACGGCGAGCGCGGTGAGCACCCCGAACGCCAGACCGAGCAGGCTGAACCACCCGTCGGCGGCGATCGGCTGTTCCGGTTGCGGCTGGCCGTACACCGCGCCGTCGCCACTCTTGACGACCGGCGTGGCCGGCGCGACCGCCGCCCAGAGCCACCCCAGCGGAGCCCCCAGCAGGCCCAGGACCAACACCGTGGCCACTCCGAACGCCGCCACTCGGCCACGCCCACCGGGCCCTCCGGCGCTCGGATCGACGGCCTCGGCGGAGGGCACGGCAGCCCTCGACGCCGGGTCGCCGCTCGACTCAGTGGCCTCAGCGGCCGGCTCGGCGACCTTGCCACCCGGCGCGGTGGCCTCGGTACCCGACGCGGTGGCCTCGGCGGCCGGCTGGCCATCCGGCTCGGTGGACGTCACGGCATCGTTCGTCGCTGGCTGGCTGGTCGATCTGGTCGTCGGCTCGGTCGACGAATTCGGCAGGGCAGCCGACGGCCGGGCGGGCGGTTCGGCGGCGGGGGTGGTCGGGCTCACCCGATGATCCTCGCAGCTACCCTCGTCGGTCGTACACCGTGTCGCGGCAGCGGGTGCCGCGAGCCACCCGGGCCGGCCGACGTTCGGACCGGCCGGTACCCCGAGTGTCGCTCAGCGGCCGAACGGCTCCAGCATCGCCGAGGCGGCCCGTAGCCAGGCCTGTCGGGTCTCGCCCTGGAGTTGGTGGTACTCGATCGACGAGCCGGTCTCCAGCGCCGGGTCGTACGGCACCACGGTCACCCCGCGGGTCCGGGTGGCGAAGTGCTTCTCCAGGTCGCCCTGCAACGGCAACCGGCCCGGGGTGGGGCAGGAGATCAGCGTGACGGCGTTGTCGGCCAGCTGACCCATCCCCTCCTCGTGCAGCAGGTCGAGCATCCAGTCTGCGCTGAATGCGGCGTCCTCGCGGGGCACCGTGGTGACCACCAGCTGATCGGCGGCCTGCATGACGGTACGCCAGTTCGGGCTCTCCACGTTGTTGCCGGTGTCCACACAGATCACGTCATGGGTGCGACGTAGCAGCTCCAGCACCCGCTTGACGGTGAACTGGTCCAGCCGTTGGGCGAACCGGGGGCTCTCCTCGCCGGCGAGCACGTCGTACGACCCGTCGGAGGCGTGCCGCAGGTAGTCGTCCAGGATCTCCAACAGCTCCGCGCCCTCCCGGATCTCGATCTGCACGAGATCGGCGACCAGGTGCCGGATCGTACGGGCATGCCGGGCGCTACCGGCGCGCAGCCCGAGGGTGCCGCGTAGCTCGTTGTCGTCCCAGGCCAGCACGCCTCGGCCGCGTACGCTGCCGACGGTCGCCGCAGCCAGCACGGTGGCCGTGGTCTTGTGCACCCCACCCTTCGGGTTGGCGAAGGCGATCACTCGGGGGGTGCCCAGGTCGCGCCGGAGCACGGCGGCGGCCCGTTCCAGGTCGCTGCCGGCGCTCTGCGCACGCCACTCGATGCGCCCGGGACGGCCGGCCACGGTGGCCGGTGGCAGCACAGCCGGCGGCGGGGTCGGCGGCAGCACAGCCGGCGGCGGGGTCGGTGGGGCCACGGCCGGCAACGGTGCCACCGGCGGCGCCACGGCAGGCGACGCCATCGCCGACGAGGGCGGCTGGTAGCCGCCGTTGTCCAGCAGGGCGTACCGGGACTCCACCGGCGGCGCGGCGTGCCGGTAGCCGTTGTCCAGCAGGTTGTACCGGGACTCCATCGGCTCCGGCCGGCGCGGCTCCGGCACCGCCGGGTACGGCGGCTGCGCCGGCTGTCCCCGGTAGGGCCGGGCCGGATGCGCCGGGTCGACCCGGTAGGCAGGTTCGGCGCGGTAGTCCGGCTCCTCCCCGTACGACCGGTCCGCCGGCTGGCCGACGGCCGGCGCCCGCCCCGCGTAGCCGGTGCCGGGCCCCCGCCGCGGCAACGGCTCAGGCGACGGTGACGGCGGTGGCTCCTCGGCCCGCCGCTCGGTGGCGGCCGGCTCTGCGCTGCGTCCGCCGAGGCGGGCTCGGTCGAGCAGCGCCCGCCACCGCGGTGCGGGTTCGGCGGGCCGTCCCCAACCGGTCTCGCTGCCCTCCACGGATCGCCTCCCCAGCGCTTCGGTCTCCGTCTGACAGGCTACGAACGAAAGCCTACTGAGGCCACACCGGGCGACAACCGGATGTGTCGACAACCGTCAAGGTGCCGACTCTGGATCATCCTCGTCGACGGTGTCTGCCGAGGTCGAAGGCGTCCATGTCGAAGCCGAAGGTGCGGGTGCGGGCGGCGACGGAGACGGTGACGGATCCGTCACCTCCGGCGGTGTCAGCGAGCGGTCCGCCACTGTCGGCTCCGGCGCGGGCGAGTCCTCGGTGGCGGCTGCGGTGGCACTGGCGGTGGCGGTGGCGGTGGCGCTCGCCGTCGGTTCCGGTGTGGGCGTCCGGTCCACCGGCGGCCGGACGACATCGCGCTGCTCGGGCAGCGGCGGGGTGAAGACGGTCCGCTCCAACCGCCGGACCTCCGGAGCGGGATCCACCACCCGCACCCCGGAGCGGGCCGCGACGCCGCGTAGCTTCGCCGGTTCGGCGCGTACCACCAGGGCGTAGAGGCAGGCGCACTCGGCCCGGAACGCGGCCGCCTCCGCCGCCGCGACCTGGGCGCCACTGAGGTACAGGCCGCGCAGTTCGCGTTCCTCCGGGCCACCACCGCCCAGCGCGGTGGCCCGGGCCCGGTAGTCGGCGGCCTCCCGCTCCTTGCGCTCGGCGAGTTTGATCATTCCGGCCGTCACGTCCTCCGGCACCCGCTGAGTCGGAATACGGACGATCTCGGTCTGCCGCTCCGGCAGCGGCACCCGTCCGAACACCACCGCGACCCCCACGTCACCGACCACCGCGGCGAGTCGGGCCGGGGTGAGGTACTCGGTGAGCGAGACCAGGGCGTACGTGCCGTCACCGAGCGAGCCGGCCAGCGCGGCCAGGTCGGCTGCCGCGGTCGCCTCGTAACGGGGGATGGAGTCGCCCTCGACCACGCCCACCCGGGTCACCTCGCCGACGGTGCGGTCCGGCACGGGTGGGCCACCGGTGGCGAGCACGGCCGTGGCCAGCACCGTGGTGCACGACAGCATCGCCACCCAGCCGAGCAGCGGAGTCCGGCTCGGGCCATGGCCGAGCCGAGTCACCGTGGCCGCGAGGCGGGGCAGCAGTCGCTGGTCCAACTTCCGCAGCAGATCGCCGGCGCGCACGGGCGGTCCCCTCGTCGGTCGGTCGGAACGGGTGGGACGCGTCAGTCGCGGAGGATCTCCAACGTGCGTCCCAGATCGTCAGGGTAGTCGCTGACGAAGCGGACCTCGTCCCCCGTACGGGGGTGCTCGAAGCTCAACTCTCTGGCGTGCAACCACTGCCGGTCCAGTCCGAGCCGGGCGGCGAGTGTCGGATCGGCGCCGTACGTGAGGTCACCCACGCACGGATGCCGCAGCGTCGAGAAGTGCACCCGGATCTGGTGCGTACGGCCGGTTTCCAGCCGCACGTCGACCAGGCTCGCGGACGGAAACGCCTCGATGGTGTCGTAGTGGGTGATGCTCGGCTTGCCACCGGAGACCACCGCCCAGCGGTAGTCGTGGTGCGGATGCCTGTCGATCGGGGCGTCGATGGTGCCGCGCAACGGGTCCAGGTGCCCCTGCACCACCGCGTGGTAGCGCTTCTCCACCTCCCGATACTTGAAGGCCCGCTTCAGCGCGCTGTACGCCTGCTCGCTCTTGGCCACCACCATCACGCCGGTGGTGCCGACGTCGAGGCGGTGCACGACGCCCTGACGCTCGGCGGCGCCGCTGGTGGCGATCGTGTGCCCGATCGCGGCGAGCCCGCCGATCACGGTCGGGCCGGTCCAGCCGGGACTCGGATGCGCGGCCACGCCGACCGGTTTGTCCACCACCACGATGTCGTCGTCGGCGTACACCACTCGCAGCCCAGGCACCGCCTGGGGCACCACCACCGGAGCCGTGGCGGGCGCGGGCAGCGTCACCTCCAGCCAGGAGCCCGCCCGCACCTTGTGCGAGTTGGGTCGTACCGCACCGTCCACCAGCGCTTCCCCGGCATCGACGAGCGCGGCGGCGGCGGTACGGGACAGGCCGAACAGCCGGGCGACGGCCTGGTCCAGTCGCATCCCGTCGAGTCCGTCGGGCACCGGCAGGCTCCGCTGGTCGCCGCCAGCGGCGAAGGTGGCCGTCACGCCCGCTCCCGCCGTCCGCCGTCGGTGTCGCCCTGGTCGCCGGCCCCGGCGGGCTGCCGGTCCGCGGTGCCGCCCCCGGCCGGTGGGTCTTCCCGGTCGATGTCACCGCGCCGGCCGTCGGGCAGCGCCCGGGTGCCGTCGCGCTGGCGTCCGGTGAACTCCAGCGCGACGGCGAGCAGCACACCGCAGACCAGTGCACTGTCGGCGACATTGAAGATCGGGAAGACCCGACCGTACGGGTCGAAGACGCTGAACATGTCGACCACGTGCCCGACGAACCAGCCCGGCGCCCGGAAGATCCGGTCGAGCAGATTGCCGACAACGCCACCGACCACCAGGCCCAGCGCGACCGCCCACGGGGCCGAGCGCAACGTCCGCGCCATCCAGGCGATCCAGCCCAGCACCCCGATCGCGATGATCGGGAAGATGAAGGTGTAGTCCTTGCCCAGACTCCACGCGGCCCCGCTGTTGCGGGTCAGCGACAGGTAGAGCGCCCCACCCAGCAGTCGCACCGGCTCACGGTCGCTGAGTTCCTGGAGGGACAGATGCTTGGTCAACAGGTCGACGGCCAACGCGAACACCGCGAGCGAGAGGAGGATCGTGACGGCTCGGCGCCGCGATCTCGTGGCGGTGCCCGACCCGGTGGTGCCGGATCCAGCGGGCGGTGCTGCGCTCATCTGCTCCCCATCGACTATCGCGGCGGTACGGTCGCACCGCTGCGCACCTACGCCGGGGAGCGTGCCGTCAGCGCCGCTCCTCCAGCTGCTTGCAGGTCACGCAGAGGGTGGCCGACGGGAACGCGGCCAGCCGCTCCACCGGGATGGGGTTGCCGCATCGCTCGCACCAGCCGTAGCCACCCTCATCGAGACGCTCCAGGGCGCGCTCGACCTGCGTGATCCGTTCCAGGATGCTGTTGGCGAGGGAGATCTCCTGCTCCCGCTCGAACGTCTTGGTGCCGGTGTCGGCCTGGTCGTCCCCGGCCGAGTCGGTGAGGCGGTCGCGCTGCAGCTCGGTGATCTCGCTCAGCGTCTGATCGTACTCGGCTCGCAGTTCCTCGTGCCGGGCCGCCAACGCGGCTCGGATCTTCTCGGTCTCCGCGGCGCTGCGGGTGGACTTCGCCGCAGGTTTGCGGCCTGCGGTCCTGGTGTCGGCTGGCTTGGCCATCGTCGCTCCCTCGGCCACGGAGCCGCGGTTGCCCGCGACGCCTCGACAGGGGCCGCCGCATCGGCCGCCCCAGGTACAAAACGGGCGCGCGGCCACGGGGCCGCGCACTCCGGAGGTTGGCAAGGATACGGAACGTAAAGGCGTCCGACAACGTGCCGCACCGCGACGCCCGTTCCACCCCGGTTACTGCCATTTCGGGGCAAAGGGAACGCTAGCAGATGTCCGACACTCAGCCGGCCGGTTCCGCGCCGTCCCGCAGCTGGCTCAGCCGGCCGATCAGATCCGGCCCGGAGGGCGTGACCAGGAAGAGTTTGTCTCTGCTCGCCGCGCCGGTGCGCAGCGACACGGTGGCCGGCCGAACGCCGAGCGCGGCAGCCAACGCGCGACGGGCGGCCTCGGTGGCCCGCCCGTCAGCCGGCGGAGGATGCACCGCGATGACGAGAGCGGGCCCGTGCGGACCGTCGAACCGGCCACCCACGCGGGCCCGAGAGGCGCCCGGCTTCACCCGTACGGCGACGACCAGCGCATCGTCCGTCGGGGCCACGTCAGCGGCGCTCGGTCTCCGCCAGCAACACCGTGTCCGGTGTGCAGTGGGCGCAGGGGGTGAAGCCGAGTTCGACCGCCTCGGCGACGGGCAGCGGCTCGTGCTCCCGGCCGACCAGGTGCGGGCACCCGTCGAGGTGGTACCGCGGTCGGCCGTCGACGACCCGCACCTCGTCCGCGAGGCGGGCCACCCGGGCGGCCTGCTCCGCCGTGGTCTCCTCGGCGGCAGGCTCGTCGTCGTACCCGTCGGCAACGCCCGACCGCTCGCGCGGCTCGGTCACCGGCGAGCCGGGTGGTTGCCGCCACCCGACATCGCCGGTGTCCACGGTTGCCGAGGTCTGCTGGGTCGGAATGCCCGACCCACGCCCGTCGCCGTCGCGACGGCTGTGGCCAGCCGGAGCGCCGCTGGGAGCCGAGGCCCGGCCAGCCGCCTGGCGGGCGCCGGCGACAAGTGCCACGGCGGCCAGCAGGCTGGCCCCGATCGAGACGACCAGCAGCGGGCTGGAACCACCGGCCAGGCCGAAGACCAGCAGCACCACAGCGACGAGGATGAGCCCGAGACTGATGACTATCATGGCTCACCCTCGCCGTGTCGTACCGATGAGGCTGGGCGGGTGATCGCCGCGGTGGCGGCAGTCACCGACCCGGTTCAGCGACCGGCCTCAAGCGCGCCGGAGCGGCCCCCGCCGTAGGAACCGGCGAGACCCGCCGCAGCGAGCCCGTTGCCGCCGGCAGCCCGGGCTCCCTCGCCGCGGGTCATCTCGGCCTCCAGGCCCTGACCACGGCCGTCGAGGTCCCGCAGCTGGCTCTCCAGGTACGCCTTGAGCCGGGTGCGGTACTCGCGCTCGAACTGCTTGAGCTCCTCGATGTGCTTCTGCAAGGCGGTGCGCTTGGCGTCCAGGCCACCCATCGCCTCCTGGTGCCGCTGCCGGGCGTCGCGCTCCAGCGCGTCCGCCTTGGCGCGGGCCTCGCGGGTGACCTCCTCGGCCTTGGAACGGGCCTCGGAGAGCAGCTGGTCGGCCTCGCGGCGAGCGTCGGAGACGTGGTCGTCGGCGGTGCGCTGGGCCATCATGAGCACCCGCAGCGCCTGCTGCTCACCGTCCGGGCCGGCCACGGCACCGCCGACACCGACGGAGCGGACCTGCTCCAGCTCGGCCTGCATGGCGCGGGCGGCCTGCTCGGCGGCGGCCTTGTCGCGCTGCACCCGGTCGAGCTGGGCCTTGACGTCGTTCAGCTCGGCGGCCAGGCGGGCGTCGCCGCCGGGGCCGGCCGGGGCACCGCCCCGCCCACCGCGCTCCACCTGGGCGCGCAGTTCGTTGTTCTCCTCGATCAGACGGGCGAGTTCGCGCTCGACCTCGTCCAGGAAGGCGTCGACCTCCTCCTCGTCGTAGCCCCGCTTGCCGATCGGCGGCTTCTTGAAGGCGACGTTATGGACGTCGGCCGGGGTCAGCGGCATCGAAACTCCTCGGGTCAGTTGCGGCCGCGATAGCGCGTCGGTCATCAGGCGGTCCTGATGATCGCCGGCTCTAACACAAACCTCATCAGCACGAACAGGATAACCAGGAGCACAAGGGAGGCCAGGTCGATGCTCACGGTACCAATTCGCAGCGGAGGGATCACACGCCTCAACGCCCGGAGCGGGGGATCAGTGACGCTCCACACGGATTCCAGTCCGGCTGACGCTCCCCGACCGGGCTGCCAGCGTCGGCCGTACTGCAACACCGCGCTGAGTACGAAACGGGCCAGAAGAACGATCAGAAAGACATACGTGGTCAGGTAGAGGACCTGTAACAAGATCGACAACACGGCAGGCGACGTCCCTCGGGTCGGGCGGGTCAACTCAGGCTGAAGAACCCGCCCTCAGCAATCTTGGCCTTGTCCTCCGCGGTGACCTGGACATTGGCCGGTGAGAGCAGGAACACCCGGTTGGTCACGCGCTCGATCGTACCGCGCAGCCCGAAGGCCAGCCCGGCGGCGAAGTCCACCAGACGGCGGGCATCCGCCTCATCCATCTCGGTGAGGTTGATGATCACCGGCACCCCGTCGCGGAAGTGCTCGCCGATCGTCCGCGCCTCGCGATAGGTGGTCGGGTGCAACGTGGTGATCTGGTAACGCTGCTCCTCCTCCGGCACCAGCGGGCGCTCGCGCGGCTGCACCTGCGGCGCCAGGGCGAGATTGTCCCGGGTGTGGTAGGTCAGCGCGCCGGACGGCTCGCCGGTCGACCGGGTGATCGACCGGACACTGGACCGCTCGGACCGCTCGGACCGCTCGGACCGCTCGGACCGCTCCGGGCGCTCGGACTCCAGCCGCTCGGCCTCACCCAGCCGGCCCGACCGCTCGCTCAGCCGCCCACGGTCACCCAACCGTGGACGCGGCGCCGGCGGCTCCTCCGCCTCCTCCTCCTCGTCGGCGAACTCCTCGGCGTACCGGCTCTGCCGGTAGCGCGACTCCCGGTAGCCACCCTTGTCGTAGCCACCGTCGTCGTAGGCCCGCTCGTCGTCCTCTTCGACCAGTCCGAGCCAGACCCCCGCCTTGCGCAGTGCACCCATCCCCGCGCCCTTCCCGTCCGCCGTGCGGCACACGCCCCCGCCGTGTCGCCTGTCGCGAGTGGACCATCCCTGCCCACCGGACTGGAACGGCAATCCCCCGACGCGCAATTCGCGTTGCACGTCACGCCCCCCGTCGCCGGGAAGGCCGTTCCCACAAACAACACTGATGTAATTTGCTTCCCTCGCGGCCAGGCTACCGCAGCGTGGGACGCATTCCGAGCAACGCGCTGCCGACGCGGACATGTGTCGCGCCGTGACCGATCGCTGCCTCCAGGTCGCCGCTCATGCCGGCGGACAGCTCCGTCGCCTGCGGATGGTCCGCCCGCACCAGCGCCGCGATGGTCGCCAGCCGGGCGAAGGCGCGCTCCGGCTCCCAGCCCAGCGGTGCCACCGCCATCAGGCCGGCCAGCCGCAGCCCACCGGCGGTGGCGACCGCCTCGGTGACCGCGCCGAGGCCGACGTCCGGATCGGCCGAATCCGGCACGGCACCGCCCCGCGCCGCGTCCCCGTCGATGCTGACCTGCACCAGCACGTCCAACGGTCGGTCCCGGCCGATGGCGGTGACGCCGGCGTCCAACGCGGACGTCAGGCGGACGCTGTCGACGGACTGGACCACGTCCGCGTACCGCAGCACCGACTTGACCTTGTTGCGCTGCAAGCGGCCGACGAAATGCCAACGCGGGGCGACCCCGGCGGCGGCGACCTGCGCCGCCTTGGTCGCCGCCTCCTGGTCACGGTTCTCCCCCACGTCGGTCACGCCGAGGCCGACCAGTGTCACCACATCGGAGGCCGGGTAGGTCTTGGTAACCGCGATCATGGTCACGTCCGCCCGGTCCCGGCCGGCGGCCGCGCAGGCGTCGGCGATCCGGGAGCGTACGCGGGCGAGCCCGGCAGCGATCTCCGCGTGCCGGTCGGCTCTCGCCGGGGCCTGGCTGTCTGTCATCGGCGGTGTTCAGGACCCGTTCTTCAGGAAGTCGGGCACATCCACGTCGTCGAAGAGCACCCGGCGCGGTGACTGCGGCGCGGCCGGCGCGGCCGGCGACGGCAGAATCGGGGTGCTCGGCTGTGCCGGCTGGTTCTGGTTGGTCTTGCGGGCCGGCTCAGCCGCCTTGTACGCCGGTGTGCCACCGTCGAAGCCCGCCGCGATCACGGTGACCCGCACCTCGTCGCCGAGCGCGTCGTCGATGACCGCACCGAAGATGATGTTCGCGTCCGGGTGAGCCGCGTCGGTGACCAACTGGGCCGCGTCGTTGATCTCGAACAGGCCGAGATCGGAACCACCGGCGATGGAGAGCAGCACGCCCCGAGCACCGTCCATGCTCTGCTCCAGCAGCGGGCTGGAGATGGCGGCCTCGGCGGCCTCGACCGCGCGGTTCTCGCCCCGGGCGCTACCGATGCCCATCAGCGCGCTGCCCGCACCGCTCATCACGCTCTTGACGTCGGCGAAGTCGAGGTTGATCAGGCCCGGCGTGGTGATCAGGTCGGTGATGCCCTGCACACCGGAGAGCAGCACCTGGTCGGCCGTCCGGAACGCGTCCATCATGCTGATGTTGCGGTCACCGAGCGCCAGCAGCCGGTCGTTGGGAATGACGATCAGGGTGTCGCACTGGTTACGCAGCTCGTCGATGCCGGCCTCCGCCTGCACCTGGCGGCGCTTGCCCTCGAAGGAGAACGGGCGGGTGACCACACCGATGGTGAGCGCGCCGAGCTTCCGGGCGATGTTCGCCACCACGGGCGCGCCGCCGGTGCCGGTGCCACCACCCTCACCGCAGGTCACGAAGACCATGTCGGCCCCCTTGAGGACCTCCTCGATCTCGTCGCGGTGATCCTCGGCGGCGTTCTTGCCGACGTCCGGGTTGGCGCCGGCGCCCAGCCCCCGGGTCAGCTCGCGGCCGACGTCGAGCTTGACGTCGGCGTCGCTCATCAGCAGCGCCTGCGCGTCCGTGTTGATCGCGATGAACTCGACGCCCTTGAGCCCAACCTCGATCATCCGGTTGACGGCGTTCACGCCGCCACCCCCGATGCCGACGACCTTGATGACCGCCAGGTAGTTGTGCGGAGGTGTCATCTCCGGTCCTTTCCTTCGAGATCGGCTACTCCCCGACCGAGCTACGGCCTGGCCGGACCGACGGTCGACGCAGTTACCACCACCGAGGTCGAGAGGTAAACCCTGACCCTCTACTAGAGGGTTAGAGTTATGTCAACCACTGATCCTCTTCGGGGCAACGTAAGCGCAGCCGAGCGATGAGCCAAGGACCGCTCCGGCGTGTCGCCGGTGTAGCGAGACGGCTCACCACTGACCGGCCGCTCACCGGAAGGTGACGACATCCGGCGCGCTCACGTCGATCCGGGCCGCATCCTGGTCGAGCAAGGCGGTGGCCACCCGCGCCTTGTCCGCGCCACGGGTCGCGTCGCCCCAGAACACCGTACGGTCGTCATGCAACCTCAGGCTGATCCGGGCCAACCCCTCGACACTGATCTCGACCAGCTGGTCGAGCAGCTCCGGGGTGAGCACACCGAGCACCTCCAGACCGGCCCGGGTGTCCGGGTCGTCCGGACCGGGCGTGGCCAGCCGTACCAGCGGCAGGCCGTCCGGACGCTGCGGCACCGTCCGGAACACCACCCCGGCGGCGTCGACCACCGCGAACCGCTCCCCGCGCGGCACCACCGCCACACCCGTGCGCTCGGTCAGTCGTACCACCAACGCGTCCGGCCAGTCCCGAGTGACGGTGACCCGCTCCACCGGCGGCAGGGCACCGATCCGGCCGGCCAGCGCGGCCAGGTCCACCCGCGCCAACGGCGCACCGTCCGGCACGCCCGCTGCGTCCCGCACCTGCACCGCCGTCACCAGTTCGGCACCCTCCACCCGCACCTCGCGTACCCCGAACAGGCCGGTGCCCAGCAGCGTCCACGCCACCAGCCCGGCCACCACGACCACACCACCGGCCACCGCCCAGGGCAACGCCGCGCGCATCCGCCGACGCCGGGCCCGGGCCATGAACCGCCGGGTCGAGGCGGGTACCGCGTCGCTGCCGGCACGTACCAACTGCCACCGGCGCACGGGACGACGCCCCGCGCCACCGTCCACACCGGTGCCGCGCCCCCGGGCCGGACCGGGACTCATTCCGCGACGGGCGCCGCGCCGTCCACGCCGACGGCTCCGGGAACGCTGCCCCCGATGCTCGTCGACCCGCCGGCCACCCCGCCGGCGACGGTGCCGGTCAACGCCGAGGCACCGGCGGCACGCGCCGCCAACGCGGCCAACAACTCGTCGCCCATCAGCGAAATCGGCGGGGCCCCCATCGTCACCACCACGTCGCCCGGCCGGGCCCGACGGGCCACCTCGGCGGGCGCCGCCTCCCAGGTGTCGACGAAGACCTTCCGCTCCGCCGGCAGCGACACCGCCTCGACCAACGCCGTCGAGCCCTCGCCGGGGGCACGTTCCTCGCCCGGCCCGAAGACCTCCAGCAGCACCAGCTCGTCGGCGATCGCCAGCGCCTCGGCGATCTCCGCCTGCAACTCCCGGGTGCGGTAGAGCCGGTAGGGCTGGAAGACCACGATCAGCCGGCCCTCCCCGGCCACCTCGCGCAACGTCCGCAGCGCCAACGTCATCGAGGTCGGGTGGTAGGCGTACTCGTCGTAGACCAGCACCCCGTCGACGTCGCCCTTGCGCTCGAAGCGTCGGCGCACCCCCGGGAAAGCCGCGAGCGCGGCCTCCGCCGCCGGCAGCGGCAGCTCCAGCAGGTACGCGGCCAGCACCGCCGAGGCGCTGTTGAGCCCCATGTGCCGGCCCGGCACCGGTAGTCGGAACTCGCCCAGCGGGCGACCGTCGATGTGGGCGAGGTAGCGCACCCCCCGCGCCGAGGAGGCCATGTCGGTCAGTCGCAGGTCGGCGTCCTCGGCCTCCCCGTAGGTGTACACCCGACGCCCCTCGGCGCGCAGCGTCGCCGCCAGCCGCCGGCCACCCGCGTCGTCGGCGCAGGTGATGACGAACCCCTCCGGGTCGGTGAGCCGGGCGAACTCGGCGAAGGTGGCCTCCAGGTTGGCCAGGTCGCCGTAGGTGTTCAGGTGGTCCGCCTCGACGTTCGTGACGATCGAGACGAACGGACGGTAGATGAGGAAGGAGCGGTCGCTCTCGTCGGCCTCGACCACGAAGTACTCGCCGGTACCGTGGTGCGCCCCCGAGCCGACCTCGGAGATCTCCCCACCGATCACGAAGGACGGATCGGCCCCGGCCTGTTGCAGCACCATGGTGACCATCGAGGTGGTGGTGGTCTTGCCGTGGGTTCCGGCGACGGCCACGGTACGGCGACCGGTCATCGCGGCCGCCAGGGCCTCCGAGCGGTGCAGCACCCGCAGCCCGCGGCGGCGCGCCTCGACCATCTCCAGATGGTCGGCGGGGATCGCCGAGGAAAACACGACCGTGTCGACCCCGTCGAGGTTGGCCGTCTCGTGGGTCATGTGGATCGTCCCGCCGAGCGCCCGCAGGCCGGCCAGCGACGGCCACTCACGCAGCTCGCTGCCGGAGACCGGCAGGCCCCGGGTGAGGAAGAGCCGGGCCAGCCCGCTCATCCCGACGCCACCCACCCCGATCAGGTGAATGTGGCCGAGATCCTCGGCGGTAAGCGTGCCCGCCGGGCTGAACGTGGTCATCGGGACCAGCCTTTCGTTCGCGACTGCGGGGCTCGCAAACCCGGCTCACTCCTCGCGCTCACCGAGTCATCCTTCGTTCGCGACTGCGGGGCTCGCAAACCCGGCTCTCTCCTCGCGCTCACCGGGTAACCGCCTCGTAGACGAAGTTGAGCAGCGCCTCGTCGCCGTCGCGCCGCCCGTAGGCCGCGGCGGCGGTACCCATCGCGTGCAGCCGCTGCGGGTCGCGGATCAGCGGAATGACCGTACGTTCGAGCCAGTCCGGCGTCACCTCGGCGTCGTCGACCAGCAGGCCGCCACCGGCCTCGACCACCGGCAGCGCGTTGCGCTTCTGCTCCTGGTTGCTGTGCGGGTACGGCACGTAGATCGTCGGCAGCCCGATCGCGGCGACCTCGGCGCAGGTCATCGCCCCGCCCCGGCCCAGCATCAGGTCAGCCGCCGCGTACCCGGCGTCCATGTCGGACAGGTAGGGCAGCGTCACGTACGGCACCGGCAGGTCGGTCGGGACCGACACCGGCTCGTTGCGGGCGCCGATCACGTGCAGCACCTGCACGCCGTTGCGGGCAAGTTCCTTCGCCGCCCCGGAGACCGCGAGGTTGATCGACCGGGCGCCCTGCGAGCCGCCGGCGACGAAGAGCACCGGCAGGTCGGGGCGGAGCCCGAAGTGGGCGCGCGCGGCGTCACGCATCGCCGCCCGGTCCAGCCCGGCGATGCTGCGGCGCAGCGGCACCCCGACCACCCGGGCGTCGCGTAGCGACTCCGCCTGCGCCGGCTGGTGCGGGAAGCCGACCGCGACGTGCTTGGTGAACTTCATGCCCAACCGGTTGGCCACCCCCGGGGGCACGTTCACCTCATGGATCACGATGGGCAGTTCGCGCCGCCAGGCGGCCAGGTAGGCCGGCACCGAGACGTACCCACCGAAGCCGACCACCACGTCGGCGCGCACCTCGTCGATGACCTTGCCCGCCGCGCGGGCCGCGGTCCACATCCGGCCCGGGGTACGGACCAGGTTCATGTTGATCGAGCGGGGCAGCTGGTAGGCGGGGATGTTCCGCAGGTCGTAGCCGGCCGGTGGGATCAGCTCGTTCTCCAGGCCCTTCGGTGTGCCGAGGCAGGTTATCCGGACGCCGGGGTCGTGCCGGCGCAGGCAGTCGGCGAAGGCGAGCAACGGGTAGATGTGCCCCCCGGTGCCACCTCCTGCGAGCACCACCGAACGCAGCGGACCCATCAACGTCTCCTCTCGTTCGCCGTCCCGCCGCGACCCCGGCCGTCCCGGGCGCCACGCGATGCGGCCTGGTCATCCCTACGCCGCTTGCGTGCCTGGGGCACGGAGCCCCGGGCGGTCGACGGCGACGCCGCGCGGCGACGCCGGCCGGGAAGCGGCGGCAACGGTGCCCACACTAGTCGGACCCACCGGGCCGGCGGACGGGCATGCAGGGCCCGGGCCGCATCGGGTTCCGCGCGGGCGAACGAGGCCAGCATGCCGACCGCCGCGAGGGTGACCACCAGGGCGCTGCCGCCGTCCGAGATGAAGGGCAGCGGTACGCCGGTCAACGGCAGCAGCCCGATGACGCCGCCGATGTTGATGAACGCCTGCCCGACGAGCCAGGCGGTGGCGCCTGCGGCGGCCAGTCGCCGGTACGGGTCGTCGACCCGGCGGGCGATGCGCAGGCCGGTGTAGCCGAGCACGGCGAAGAGGGTGACGATCACGGCGCAGCCGACCACCCCCAACTCCTCGGCGATCACCGCGAAGATGAAGTCGTTCTCCGCGGCCGGCAGCCAGGCCCACTTGGTCCGCCCCTGGCCCAGCCCGGTGCCGAACCATCCGCCGTTGGCGATGGCGTAGCGGGCCTGGACCATCTGGTAGCAGAAGTCGTCCTTGCAGGCGTCCAGCGGTGGCGGGCTGAAGAACATGGTGAGTCGGGCCAGCCGGTAGTTCTCCTCACCCCGTACGCCGGAACCGGCGCCGAGGGAGGCCACCGCGACCAGCAGGCCGATGCCGAGCAGCCCGATCGCGCTGAGCGCGGCGAAGACCCGCAGCCGCACCCCGGCCGCCCAGAGCAGCCCCACCACCAGGGCGAGCAGGCAGAGCATGCTGCCCAGGTCGTTGTAACCGACCAGCACGAAGAGCAGCCCCACCACCGGGAACAGCGGCGTGGCCAACTCCCGCCACCAGCCCAGCGCCGCGCCCTTGCGGGCGAGCACGTGCGCACCCCACAGCACCAGCGCGAACTTCGCCAGCTCCGAGGGTTGCAGGCTGACCTCGCCGATGTACAGCCAGAGCAGCTGAGCCTCCAGCGGGCCGATCTTCGCGTCGCCGTCGGTCAGCCGCCCGTACGCCACCAGCAGGTTCAGCACGATCAGCAGCCCCACTGCGACGGCCAGGGTCGGCCGGCCCAGGGCCCGGTAGGTGCTGGCCGGCAGGCGCTGGCAGGCCCAGAACGCCACGATGCCGATCACCGCGAAGATCGCCTGCTTGGTCAGCGACGCCGAGGCGTTGCCGTCCAGGGCGTAGTCCCGCACGCTGGTGGCCGAGAAGACCATGGTCAGCCCGATCAGCAGCAGCAACCCGGCGCTGGCCAGCAGCAGGTGGTAGGAGGCCAGCGGCCGGGACAGCAGGCCGCGCAGCGCCGCCAGCGACCCCACCGCGTCCAGTCCTCGAAACGCCCCGTCGGCACCGGATCCGTCGGCTCGTGGCACCTTGGCCCCGTCGGCCCGCACAGAGCCGGACCCACCGGACGACCCGGCTCGCCCCGCCCCGGCCTCGCCTCGGCTCACCTTCGTCGCCACCGGCCCGGCGGAATGCTCTCGCCCCGTCCGGCCCTCGCCTCTGGCCGTGACGGGTCCACCAGCTGCCGTCCCGGCCGCGCCGTCTGCTTCTAGTGCCTCCCCCACAGCGCCATCATCGCCGTTAGCGGCACCCGATACAGGCGGTACGCCCCGGTCGGCGTGTCGCACTTGCGTCGACCACTCTCCGCCACCTCAGCAACACCTCACTCAACCCGGTTGATCAAGAGGTTTGGGGGGGGGGGGCGGGGGGGGGCCCCCCCCCCCCAAACCTCTTGATCAACGCCGCCCAGCGGGGCGGGATCAGCCCATGTTGGCCAGGAAGTCGCTGTAGAAGAGGCCGAGAGCGATGGCCACGCCGATGCCGGCGATGATCCAGAACCGGACCACGATGTTGACCTCGCTCCAGCCGGCCAACTCGAAGTGGTGCTGCAACGGCGACATCCGGAACACCCGCTTGCCGGTGGTCTTGAAGGAGATGATCTGGATCACCACCGACATCGTGATGATCACGAACAGGCCACCGATGATCAGCAGAAGCAGGATGGTACGGGTCGACATCGCCATCCCGGCGATCAGGCCGCCGAGGCCGAGCGCTCCGGTGTCACCCATGAAGATCCGGGCCGGCGAGGTGTTCCACCACAGGAAGCCGACGCAGGCGCCGGCCGCCGCTCCGGCGATCAGCGCGATCTCCAACGGGTCGCGAACCGTGTAGCAGTAGTTGTCCGGGTTCGCGGTGTACGCCGGGTCGGCACACCAGTGCCGGTACTGCCAGAAGGCGATCACCGCGTACGCGCCGAGCACCATCACCGAGGCACCCGTGGCCAGCCCGTCGAGACCGTCGGTGAGGTTGACGCCGTTGGTCGCCGCCATCACCACGAAGATGAAGATGATCACCGCACCGATCTTGGTCACGTCCAGCGCCGGGATGTCCCGGATGAAGCTGAGCGTGGTGCTGCCGACCGTCTCGGTGTTGGTCACCGCGCCGGTGGCGTCGGTCATGGTGGAGGGGAACCAGAGCGCGACGACTCCGAACACCGCGCCGACCAGGATCTGCCCGAGGAGCTTGCCGCGCGCGCTCAGGCCACCGCTGTGCCGCTTGCGCACCTTCAGGAAGTCGTCGATGAAGCCGACCGCGCCGCAGAAGACCATCAGCCCCAGCAGCACCAGCGCCGTGATGGTCGGCTCGACCTGGGCGATCTGCGCGTCGGGCAACGTGGTCAGGGCGAGGTGACCGGCCACGTACGCGATGACGGTGGCCAGGATGAACACCACGCCGCCCATCGTCGGCGTGCCCTTCTTGCCCTGGTGCATCTGCGGGCCCTCGGCCCGGATGGGCTGGCCGGCCTTGAGCCGGGTGAAGACCCGGATCGCGATCGGGGTGCAGAACAGCGAGACGAGGAAGGCCACCCCGATGGCCACGATTACCGCCCTCACGCGGCGCCACCCCCGGCCGACGCCGACGTACCCGTACCGTCCCCGGCGGCCTCGACGCGCAGCGCGTCGGCCACCTCCCAGGTCCGGTACCGGGAGCCCTTCACCAGGACGACGTCGCCCGGCAGTAGCTCGCTGCGCAGCACCTCGACGGCCGCCGCCTGATCGGTGAGCAGCACCGACTCTCCTCCCCAGTCACCTACCGATGTCGCCCCGTGATGGATCGGCGCCGCCGCCTCGCCGACCACGAGCAACCGGTCCACACCCAGCTCGGCCGCGAGCCGGCCCACCTCGGCATGTCCCTGCGCCTCGAACTCGCCCAGCTCGGCCATGTAGCCGAGCACCGCGACGGTACGCCGTTCCGCGCCGATGCCGCCCAGCGCCCGCAGCGCCACCGCCATCGACGCCGGGTTGGCGTTGTACGAGTCGTCGATCACGGTGATCCCGTCGGTGCGCTCGAAGACGTCCATCCGACGGGTGGAAACCAGCCCGAGCGCGCCCAGCGCGGTGGCCAGCTCGGCCAGCGGCATTCCCAGCTCCCGCGCCACGGCCGCCGCGGCCAGGCTGTTCCAGACCTGGTGGCGGCCGGTGAGTCCGAGCCGCACCGGCGCACTGCCCTCCGGCGTGACGAGGGTGTACGCGGGCCGTCCCCGCTCGTCAAGCGTCACGTCCACGGCCCGCACGTCGGCGTGCGCCGACTCGCCGTAGCGGATCACCCGGGCCACCGTACGGGCCGCCATGGCGTCGACCAGCGGGTCGTCGGCGTTCAACACCGCCAGACCGTCGGCCGGCAGCGCCTCGACCAGCTCGCCCTTGGCCAGGGCGATGTTCTCCTGCGACCCGAACTCGCCGATGTGCGACACCCCGACGTTGAGCACCACGGAAATGCGCGGCGGCGCGACCTCGCAGAGGTACCGCACGTGGCCGATGCCCCGGGCGCCCTTCTCCATCACCAGATAGCGGGTGGTCGGGCTGGCCTGCAACGCCGTGTAGGGGTGCCCCAGCTCGTTGTTGAACGATCCGGGCGGTGCCACCGTCTCCCCGAGCCGCGTGGTCAGCTGGGCGATCAGGTCCTTGGTGGTGGTCTTGCCGGAGGAGCCGGTCAGCCCGATCACGGTGAGCCCGGGCAGCCGGTCCACCACCGCACGGGCCAGCCGGCCCATCGCCGCCAACGGGTCGGCGACAACGATCATCGGCACCTCGGGCACCTCGCGGGTACCCAGGACCGCCACCGCGCCGGACGCCACCGCCGCGGCGGCGAAGTCGTGGCCGTCCACCTTCTCCCCGTCGAAGGCGACGAACAGCCCACCGGGGGTGACCTTGCGGGAGTCGAACTCCACGCTGCCGGTGATCTGCCCGGCGGGATCGGCGGCGACCAGCCGACCGTCGACCGCCGAGGCCACCTCCGCCAGGCTGAGCGTGATCACTGGCCCTCCAGATCCCCGAAGCGGCCCCGCAGCGCGTCGGCAAGCTCGGTTCGGTCGTCGAACGGGTACACCTCGCCGGCGATCTCCTGGCCCCGCTCGTGCCCCTTGCCGAGCAGCGCCACCACGTCACCCGGCGTCGCCAGCCGCACCGCCTCGTCGATCGCCGCCCGGCGACCACCGAGCTCGATGACCCGGGTCGGCGCGTCGGCCCGACGCGCCCCGGCGAGCACCTCGGCGCGGATCGCCGCCGGATCCTCGGTGCGGGGGTTGTCGTCGGTCACCACCACCACGTCGGCGCCGGCCGCGGCGGCGGCACCCATCGCCGGCCGCTTGGCCCGGTCCCGGTCACCACCGGCCCCGATGACGCAGATCAGCCGGCCGGTGCTGAGTTCCCGCAGCGCGGCCAGCGCGGCCACCACGGCGTCGGTCTTGTGCGCGTAGTCGACCACCCCGCGGACCCCGCCGGCCACCCCCACCGACTCCAGCCGCCCGGGTACGCCGCCGCAGGCGGCGACTCCCTCGGCAGCGGTCGCCGGGTCGACCCCGGCGGCCACCAGGCTGGCGATGGCCAGCAGGGCGTTGGACACGTTGTGCCGGCCGGGCAGCGCCACCCGGGCGGGCAGGGTCAGCCCGTCCGGGCCGTGCGCGGTGAACCGCTGCGCGTACCCCTCGCCGGTCTGCTCGTCGGCCCACCAGGTGGCGGCCCGGTCCCCGAGCGCGGAGAAGCTGACCGTGCCCGGCTTGAACAACGCCTTCAGCGCCGGGTCGTCGTGGTTGAGCACCTCGACCGCGCACCGGCCGTCGAACAGCCGGGCCTTGGCCGCGAAGTAGTCCTCGGCGTCGGCGTGGAAGTCCAGGTGGTCGGAGCCGAAGTTGGTCCAGCCGCCGACGGCGAACCGCACCCCGCCGACGCGTCCCATCGCCAGGGCGTGGCTGGAGACCTCCATGACCACCGCAGTGACCCCACGCTCGGCGGCGGCGGCCAACATGGCGTGCAGGTCGGTGGCCTCGGGCGTGGTCCGCACGCTGTCGATCACCAGATCACCGAGACGGGTCTCCACGGTGCCGATCAGGCCGGTGGTGTGGCCGGCGGCGCGCAGCCCCGACTCGATCAGGTAGGCGGTGGAGGTCTTGCCGGCGGTGCCGGTCACGCCGATCACGGTCAGCCCGGCCGTGGGATCGCCGTAGACGGCCGAGGCGAGCGTGCCGAGCACCGCGCGGGGGTCGGCCACCACCAGGGCCGGCAAACCGCTGTCGGCGGCCCGCTCGACGCCGGCCGGATCGGTCAGCATCGCGACCGCGCCGGCGCTCGCCGCGTCGGCGGCGAACTCCGCGCCGTGCCGTCGGGCGCCGGGCAGGGCCGCGTACAGATCACCGGGACGGACCTCGCCGCTGGCGTGGGTCACCCCGGTCACCATCGGGTCGGCACTGGTCGGGGACGCCACGGCGAGCCGGGCGGCCAGGTCACCGAGCCGGATCCCGGTCACGGAACGGGGACGAGGATTGCCGCGCACGGCGTCAGACCCTACCCGGTCGCTCGGTCCGGGCCGCACGGCGCGCCTGAATCTCCGTCTGATGACGTCGAGCCGCAGGTGGTGGCTACGGGAAGACGGTGAACGTCGGCGCCGGCTCGGTCGACGGCGGTACCCGGTGATGACGCAGGGTGAAGGTCATCATGTCCCGGAAGGCCGGTGCCGAGATCTGGCCACCACCACCGCTCGGGCTGTGCACGAAGACCGCGATCACGTAGCGCGGGTTCTCCGCCGGAGCCATCCCGATGAACGAGGCGACCTCGCCGGGCTGCTTCTTGCCGTCGACCAGCCGCCAACCGGTGCCGGTTTTTCCGGCGACCCGGTAACCGGGGACGGCGGCGGCCAGCCCGGTGGCGTCGTCGACAGTGGTGACCGCTTCCATGATCGTACGCAGGGCGGCGGCGTTGTCCGGGCTGAGCACCTGCCGGGTCTCCGGCGCCGGCGCGGGGGTCCGTTTCCCGTTCGGGGCGATCGTCTCCTTCAGCAGGTGCGGCTGGATGTACGTGCCGTCGTTGGCGATGGCGGCATAGGCGGCGGCCATCTGCAACGGGGTGGCGTCCACGCTGTGCCCGATCGGCACCGAGCCGCGTGACGAGTCGCTCCACTCCTCCACCGGCAGCAGCCGCCCGCTCGCCTCACCGGGCATCCCGACCTCGGTCGGCTTGCCCAGGCCGAACCGCCGCTGGTAGTCGAGCAGGCGTTCCGCGCCGAGCTTGTCGGCGATCTGGATGGTGCCGACGTTCGAGGAGTACGCCATCATGCCGGCGACGCTCATCCGCCGCCCGTTCGCCTGGTGGGTGTCGCGGAACCAGGTGTCGCCCTTGCGGATGGCGTTGGCCACCGGGAACGAGGTGTCCGGGGTGATGACGCCTTCCTGGAGGGCGGCCCCGAACGTGATCGGCTTGTGCACCGAGCCGGGATCGACGATGAAGCTGGTGGCCGCGTCCTCCCGGTCGGTCGGCTCGCTCGGGAAGGGCTTCGCCGCGTTGTAGGTGGGGTGGCTGGCCTGGGCCAGCACCTCACCGGTACGCGCGTCCAGCACCACGGCGGCGCCGGTGCTGCCCTGCACCTGCTGCATCCGGTCGCTGAGGATGCGCTGCACCACGTACTGCAGGTCGCGGTCGATGGTGAGCACCACCGAACTGCCCGGCTTGGCCTTCGTGGTGCTGCTGTAGCCGCCGGGGATGGGGGCGGCCAGGTCGCCGAGGCCGACCTCGAAGACCCGCTGGCCGTCCTCGCCGTGCAGCAGGTCGTCGAAGCGCGCCTCCAGTCCCTCCAACCCGACCATGTCCGGGCTGGTGAAGCCGATCAGGTTGGCGGCGAGATCCCCGCCGGGCACCTCACGCCGCTCGTCGCGGTCCGTGCCGATGCCGGGCAGCTTGAGCGCCATGATCTCCTTGGCCCGGTCAATGTCCACCCCCCGGGCGAGGTACTCGAACTGCGAGTCGACGCCGTTGATCCGCTTGCGAGGCTTCATCTTCTCGGCCAGTTCGGAGGCCGGGATGCCCAGCAGCGGGGAGAGTGCCCGCGCGGTCGCCGCGATGTCCTCCACCCGGGTCGGGTCGGCGTAGACGTACCGGGCCTCGACGCTGTGCGCCAGGGCGGCCTCGCCGGAGCGGTCGTAGATGGCGCCCCGCGGCGCGGGCAGCGGCACGGTGGTGATGCGGTCGGCGAGCCCGCCGTCGGCGTACGCCGGGGTGTCGACGGTCTGGAGCACGACCAGCCGCACCCCGACGGCGACGAAGAGGGCCAGGGTCAACGCGGTGCCCAGCCGCAGCCGGCGTCCCGGGTCGGCCAGCCGGGGCGGCCGGGGCCGCTGGCGCGACGGCCGGCGTGGCGGCGTGCGGTCCCCGCGACGCGGCTCCCGGGTGGCCACCCGCCGCCGGGGGGCGGTGACCGGAGGCTCATCGCGCGGGGTGCGGTCGGTGACCGTACGGGTCACCGTGGCACGTGCGGCGCCACCGTCCCGGCGACTCGCGCGGCCGGCCGCCCGGCCGGCGGTGCCCCGGCCACCGTCGAGCACCTGTAGCGCCGGGCGGAACGGGTCCTGCGACCGGTTGCTGCGCGGGGTACGCCGCTGCTCGGCGCGTCCGGTGCCGGCAGCCGCGCCGCCCTCGCGCACGGTGCGGCCCCGGGGGGTGTAGGCGCGGGCGTCGGAGATGCCGCCGAGGCCCGGCGTCACGTCCCGCTCACCGGCCGGGCGGGACGGCGTACTCCGCTGCCCGCCGGCACGCGACGAACCGCGCCGGGAGCCTTCGGCGTCCCGGCGCGGTTCCTCAGACCTCGGTGGCACGGGCTACCCCTGCCCGCCCTGCTGGCTGGCGATGGAGAGCTTGCCACCGGCCGGCTGCGGCACCCCGATCACCTTGCCGTCCGGGAGCCGGATGTACGCCGGCTCACCCGACTCGACCAGCCCCAGCTTGCGGGCCTGGGCGGCGAGGTTGCCCGGCGACTCGGACTCGGCGATCTGCTTCTTCAGCTGCTGCTGCTCCACGTCGAGCTTGGCCTGCTGCTGCTGCAACTCGTCCAGCCGGAAGGCGTTCTCGTTGATCTTCGTGTTGACCGCCAGGATGCCCAGCACCCCGCCGACGACCAGCACCACCACCAGCGCGGCGAACGGCGCCCGCGGCACCCGCACCGGCGGCGGCGGGGCGACCCGCAGCCGCGGCGGCTCCGGCCGCTCGGCCGCGACGGCGGCCCGCTCCACCGGACGCAGCGCGGCGCTGCCCTGGGTCGGGAACTCGCGCGCCCCCCGGGCGCGAGTCTCCGCCGACCGGTCCGCCCGGTCCGCCCGCCGGGCACCGTCGCCCGCCCCCCGGGTCCGCTCCGCCGCGATCCGGCCCCCCGACCGCGGTGCGCGCTGCCCGGCGCCGGCGATGTCCCGACGCTTGTCTACGTTCATGTCCCCTCCCCCTCTTCGTCCGTGGTGTCCCCCGGCGCCCGCCGCGGATCCGGACCGGATTCCGTGGCCGACCCCGTCCCCGGTTGGTGCATCGCCTTGACCCGGCGGCGGTACCGTTCGCGGTCGGTACGCCCCCGTTGCCGTGCCTGCGGGTCGATCCGCTCCGCGGCCCGCAGGCGCACCGAAGCGGCCCGCGGGTTCGCGGTGACCTCCCCCTCCCCAGGCAGTTCCGCGCCCCGGCTGAGCAGCCGGAACGTCGGTTCTGACCCGGGCAGTTCGACCGGGAGGTCGATCGGGCCCGTGCTGCGGACCCGATCGGCGAGCGCCTGCTTGGTGAGCCTGTCCTCCAGCGAGTGGTAGGACAGCACCACCAGGCGACCGCCGACGGCGAGTCTGTCCAGAGCGGCCGGCAGCGCTGTCTCCAGCGCTGCCAGTTCTCTGTTTACCTCGATCCGTAAAGCCTGAAACGTTCTCTTTGCCGGGTGCCCCCCGGTTCGTCGGGCTGGTGCCGGAATCGACTCCCGGACCAGCTCGGCCAGCCGCGCCGACGAGGTGATCCGGCCGCGTTCCCGCTCCCGGATGATCGCCGAGGCGATCCGCCCGGCGAACTTCTCCTCGCCGTAGACCCGCAGCACCCGGGCCAGGTCCGGGTGCGGGTAGGTGTTGACCACCTCCTCGGCGGTCACCCCCCGGGTCTGGTCCATCCGCATGTCCAACGGCGCGTCCTGCGCGTACGCGAACCCGCGGTCGGGCGCGTCGAGCTGCAACGAGGAGACACCCAGATCGAACAGGACCCCGTCCACGGACGGGTATCCCAGCCGGTCGAGCACCTCGGGCAGTTCGTCGTAGACGGCGTGCTCCAGATGGACGCGGTCGGCGAACCGGGCCAGCCGGACCCTGGCGTGGGCCAGCGCCTCGGTGTCCCGGTCCAGGCCCACCAGCACCGTCTCCGGATGGGCCTGCAGCACCGCCTCGGCGTGGCCGGCCAGACCCAACGTCGCGTCGACGTGCACGGTGCGCCCACCCCGGCCCAGTGCGGGGGCCAGCAGCTCGAGACATCGCTCGAGCAGCACCGGCACGTGCGTGCCGCGTAGCTCCCCCATGTCGACCCCCACTGGTTGAACCGGTTGTGTGTTCGCGCCCTGTTCGTCGGACGACGCCGTGCCGTCGTACCGCCAGATCCCCATCCGCTCTCCGCCCGCCCGTCGGGCCGCAGGCCCGGAGGGTCGGATCGTGCGCCTGGCACCGGGGAAGGGATGCCAGGAACTCGAAAGCGGCTGGAGATCTCGCAGTACGTCGGGCGTCGCCACGCCCTACAGACCGCCGGGCAGCACCCCTTCCTCGATGTCGGCGAAGTCGTCTTCGCTCTCGGCGAGGTAGGTCTCCCAGGCGACCTTGTCCCAGATCTCCACCCGGGTGCTCGCACCGATGACCACCAGGTCCCGGTCGAGCCCCGCATATGTACGTAGGTGCGCCGGGATGGTCACCCGACCCTGCTTGTCCGGCACCTCGTCGTGCGCGCTGGCGAAGAACACACGGCTGTAGGCCCGGGCCGCCTTGTGTGTCATCGGCTGCGCACGCAACTGCTCCGCGATCCGCTGGAACTCCGGCGTCGGGAAGACGTAGAGGCAGCGCTCCTGCCCTTTGGTGATCACGACACCCCCCGCCAGCTCATCCCGGAACTTCGCCGGAAGGATCAACCGGCCTTTGTCGTCCAGGCGCGGAGTGTGGGTGCCGAGAAACATCGGCCCAACCCCCTCGCCCTTTGAGCGGCGTTCGCGCGCCGCTGACCCCCCGGGCCGGTGGGCCCCTCCCGGCCCCACCAATGCGCCCCACTCTACTCCACTTCCCTCCACTCGCAACCAGATTCGACCGCGTGGCGCGCCGCGCGTCGCCACAAAAGCGCACGTCAGGCGGGGTGGAGCGGAGTGGAGGGCCCGGCGGCCCCGCAGGGCGGGTCCGCTTTCCGACATAGATCGACTCCGTCCGGCCGAGCGTCATCCGACCGGCCGCCGGCAGAGCCGACCCGAACGGATCGCCGTCGGTGCCGATCTCGCGGGTCCGCTGGTCCGGTAACCTCGCTCGGGTGACGGACGCGAAGATGCCCCTGCGGGCGAAGGTGGCCAGCTCCGTGTCACGGACCGCCGCGGCGTTGTCCCGGGCGGCGGGCCGGGGCGACGGCTCGGTGATCGGTGGTTGGCTCGGCCTGAAGATCGACCCCGAACTGCTCGCCCACCTCTCCGCCGGCCGCGCCATCGCGCTGGTCTCCGGGACCAACGGCAAGACCACCACCACCCGGCTCGCCGCCGCGGCCGTCGGGGTACTCGGTCGGGTCGCCACCAACTCGTTCGGCGCCAACATGCCCACCGGACACACCTCCGCGCTGGCCAAGGCCGGCAGCACGCCGTACGCGGTGCTGGAGGTCGACGAGCACTACCTCGCCCAGGTGATCGAGGCGACCGACCCGCACGTGGTGGCGCTGCTCAACCTCTCCCGAGACCAGCTGGACCGGGCCAAGGAGGTCGCCATGATGGCGCAGCTCTGGCGCGCGGCGCTGGCCCGGCACCCGGACATCCGCGTGGTCGCCAACGCCGACGACCCGATGGTGGTCTGGGCCGCCACCCCGCCAGCCTCCCACGACCAGCGGATCACCCCGCCGCATGTCACCTGGTTCTCCGCCGGGCAGCGCTGGCACGACGACTCCTGGGTCTGCCCCGAGTGCGGCTCCACCATTCAGCGCTCCGGCGAGCAGTGGTGGTGCACCGGCTGCCCGCTACGCCGGCCGGAGCCGCAGTGGACCGTGGACGACGAGGGCGTCGTCGACCCGACCGGCGCCTGGTACAAGGTCAAGCTCCAGCTACCCGGCAAGGTCAACGTCGGCAACGCGGCCACCGCCCTCGCGGTCGCCGCCGAATTCGGCGTACGCCCCTTCGACGCGGTGCCCCGCCTCGGTGACGTGACCTCGGTCGCCGGGCGTTACGCCCAGGTCGTCCGGGAGGGTCGCACCGTGCGACTGCTGCTGGCCAAGAACCCGGCCAGCTGGTTGGAGGCGTTCGACATGGCGGACGAGGCGCCGACGCTGCTGTCCATCAACGCGCGGGACCCCGACGGGCTGGACACCTCCTGGCTCTTCGACGTCGACTTCGCTCCGCTGCGCGGACGCCTGGTGCTCATCACCGGCGACCGGGCGTACGACCTGGCCGTGCGGCTGGAGATCAACGACGTGCCCTTCCAGTACGTACGCACCTTCGACGAGGCCGTCCGGGCGGTACCTCCGGGCCGGCTGGAGGTCATCGCGAACTACACCGCGTTCCAGGACATCCGAGCGGAGTTGGACCGTGTCAACTGAGACCCTGCGCATCGTCTGGATCTACCCGGACCTGCTGTCGACCTACGGCGACCGGGGCAACGCCCTGATCCTGGCCCGCCGAGCCCAGCAGCGCGGATTCCCGGTCGAGGTGTTGGAGGTCCGCTCCGACCAGCAACTGCCCACCACGGCCGACATCTACCTCATCGGCGGCGGTGAGGACGGCCCGCAGGCGCTCGGCGCGCAACGACTGCTCGCCGACGGTGGCCTGCACCGGGCCGTGGCCCAGGGCTCGGTGGTCTTCGGTGTCTGCGCCGGCTACCAGTTGCTGGGCACCTCGTTCTTCGCCAAGGGCACCCAGTACCAGGGCCTGGAACTGCTCGACCTCTCCTCGGACCGGGGTCCCAGCCGGGCCGTCGGCGAGTTGGCCGGCGACATCGACGCCCGCCTCGGCCTGCCGCCGCTGACCGGGTTCGAGAACCACGGCGGCCGCACCCACCTCGGCCCCGGGGTCTCCCCGCTGGCCCGGGTCACCGCCGGGGTCGGCAACGACGGCGCCACCGAGGGGGCCTGGCGGGGCAAGCTGCTCGGCACGTACTCGCACGGCCCCGCGCTGGCCCGCAATCCGGCCCTGGCCGATCTGCTGCTGCGCTGGGCGACCGGCGCGCAGCACCTGCCCCCGCTCGACGACACCTGGGCCGATCGGCTGCGGGCCGAACGCCGGACCGCGGTGGCCACCGCCCGGGCATGATCCGCAAGCTGCGGAGACGACTCCTGCGGGCGAGCCGGTCGGCCGAACCCGCAGCCGACGTCCCGCAGCCCGACCCCACGTCGACCGACCCCGCACAACCCGGTGCCGAAACCGCCCGGCCCGCTGTGGACCCGGGCGACGGCGCACGGTACGGCGACACCTTGGTCACCGCTCCAGCCACCGCGCGCCGGCTCCTGCTGCTCGCCACTACGCCCTCGGTGACCCGGTTCTCGCTGCTGCTGCTCCTGCTCGCCGGGTTCGGGGTGACGCTGCTGCTGGTGCCGCACCCCGAGCCGACGGCGCTGCCCAACCTGGCCGACCGGATGGGTCGGTTGGCTCCGGTGGCCGGTGTGCTCGGCGGGGCACTGCTGCTGGTGGCGTTGGTCCCCCGTACCTTCATCACGCTCGCCGCAGGTGCCATCTTCGGTGCCCTGGAAGGTGCCGCGTACGCGCTCGGCGCCGCGCTGCTGGCGGCGGCGATCGGCTTCACCGTGGGTCGGGTGCTGGGCCGGGAGTTCGTCGCCGAACGTCTCCGGGGCCGGCTGGCCCGCCTCGACCGCTGGTTCACCCGGCAGAGCGTCCTCGGCGTGGTCACCGTACGCCTGCTGCCGATTTCCGGTTTCGGTCTGGTCAGCTACGGCTACGGCACCACCGGCGCGCGGGTGCTGCCGTTCCTCGTCGGCAGCGTGATCGCCTCCGCGCCGACCGCGTTCGGCTACGCGGCGGTCGGCGCAGCCGTGACCAGCCCCGGCGAGATCAACTGGTTCGCCGCCGCCCCGGCCTCACTGGGCTTCATCGCCAGCGCCGTACTGCTCGCCCGCTGGTGGCGCGCCGAACGCCGCCTCCGCCGCCCCCTGCGCTGACCAAACTCCCCGCCCAGCCACCCGACCTCTTCCGCTTCCACCCCTCGTCTCCCCGCCGACCCAGCAACTTCGGGGCAAGATGCTGGGTCCAACGCGGTCGAGGCAGCAACTTCCCCGAAACTGCGGCACGCGGGCATACGGCACGCGGGCACACCGGGGCGGCGGGGAAATGACGGTGGGGGTCAGCGGGGCGGGGTGACCAGGCCGGCGTCGTACGCGGCGATGACCAGGTGCACCCGGTCGCGGGCGCCGAGCTTGCTGAAGAGTCGGGCCACGTGCGCCTTGGCGGTGGCCGCACTGATCACCAGCTCGGCGGCGATCTCGGCGTTGGACAGGCCCCGTCCCACGAGGGTGAGCACCTCGCGCTCCCGATCGGTCACCCCAGCCAGCGACCGTGGCGTCGCAGCCGCCGGCCGACGACTGAACTCGGCGATCAGTCGCCGGGTCACACCTGGTGCGATGAGCGCGTCCCCCGCCGCTACCACCCGGATCGCGCCGAGGATGTCCTCCAACGCCATGTCCTTGACGAGAAAGCCGCTCGCGCCGGCCCGCAGCGCGGCGTGCACGTGTTCGTCGTCGTCGAACGTGGTGAGCACCAGCACCCGGGCAGGACCGCCGGAGTCGGTGATCGTCCGCGTCGCCTGGATGCCGTCGGTCCCCGGCATCCGCAGGTCCATCAGCACCACGTCGGGCAGCACCTCACGAGTCAGGCGTACCGCCTCGGCGCCGGTGCCAGCCTCGCCGACCACCGCCATGTCCGGCACGTCGGCGATCAGCACGCGCAGCCCGGCCCGCACCAGCGGCTGGTCGTCGACGAGCAGCACCCGGATGGTCACCGCTCCGCCACCTCCTCAGCACGACCGCCGGCCCCGCCACCACCAGCCGGACGACGACCGTCGGACGGGGCGGTGTTCCCCGACGACACCGGCAGCCAGGCCGCCACGCGGAAGCCGCCCGCGGACCGTGGTCCCGCCCGGAACCGGCCACCGACGGCCACGACCCGCTCGCGCATGCCGATCAAGCCGTGCCCCTCGACGCCGATCGGCCCGCCCCGGCCGTCGTCGACGATCTCCACAGTGACCGCGTGGTCGCCGCGCTCGACGACGACCCGGCACGCGTCGACCCCGGCGTGGCGGACCACGTTGGTGAGCGCCTCCTGGACGATGCGGAACGCGGCGAGGTCGATCTCGGGCGGGACCGGCCCGTCGCCGACGGCGGACAGTTCGACTCGGACTCCGGCATCACCCGTCGCGGCAATCAGCCGCGCCAGGTCCACCAACCCGGGCACCGGCTCCAGCGGTGCCGGATCGCCGTCGCCGCGGCGCAGCGCGCCGAGGGTACGCCGCAGCCCGGCCAGGGTGTCCCGGCTGGCCGCCTCGATGGTGGCGAGCGCGGCGCGGGCCTGGGCCGGCTGGGTGTCGATCACCCGCGCGCCGACCCCGGCCTGGATGGCGATGACGCCGATGCTGTGCGCGACCATGTCGTGCAGTTCCCGGGCGATGCGCAGCCGCTCGGCGGTGACCGCCTCGGCGGCGGCGTGCCCGCGCATCGCGGCCGCGTAGCTCCGCCGTGCCCGCACCGAGTTGCCGGCGATCCAGGCTGTCGCGACCGCCAGCACGGTCAGCGCGGCCTGGTCCACCGGCTCGACTCCGAGGTTCACGAAGGCGGCGAGCACCTGCGTCACCAGCACCGCCCCGGCGGCCGGCACCGACACCCGACGGGAGCGGTTCGCGGCAACGACGGCGAGCGCCGCGTCGACGGCGAGGAACTGGAGGTTGAAGATGTCGTCGAGGTACCCGGGATCCCGGCCGTGCACGGTCGCGGCGCAGAGCGTCGCTCCGGCGAGCATCAGGCCGAGCGCGATCAGCGGCCGGCGACGCAGCAGGCCCGCCGGCAGCGCCACGATCAGCACCGGCACCAGGTAGCGCACCGGCAGCCACCAGCCCACCACGCCGACCCCGTCGCCGCTGTTCGCCACGGCCGGCGCCAGCGCCCAGAGCACCGGCAGGAGGGCGACCCCGGCCCACACCAGGACCGCCCGTACCACCGGCACGGCGGTCCGCGGCCGGATCAGGGCGGTGGCGTCCACCGCCACACGGTATCCAGCGGCACGCCGCACCGGCATCGGCCCGGGGGCGTACGCCCGCAGGCCACCATCCAGGCACCCGGTACGGCCGGCGGGTCGACGCGGCAGTGCCCGGCGCCCGGCAGCGTGAACGGCATGATCGAACTTGATGGCCTGACCCGGCGGTACGGCCGCACCACCGCCGTCGACGGCCTGACCCTGACCGTCCGACCCGGCCGGGTGACCGGCTTCCTCGGCCCGAACGGTGCCGGCAAGTCCACCACCCTGCGCATGGTTCTCGGGTTGACCACTCCGACCAGCGGCACCGTCACGGTCGCTGGCGTCCGGTTCCGGGACCTTGCCCGGGGGCTACGGCACGCCGGCGCGCTGCTTGACGCCGGGGACGTGCACGGCGGGCGCAGCGCCCGGGCGCACCTGGCGGCCCTCGCCCGCGGCAACGGCATCGGTTCCCGGCGAGCCGACGAGGTCCTGGGACTGGTCGGCCTCGACGACGCCGCCAACCGCCGGGTCGGCCGATTCTCGCTCGGCATGCGGCAACGCCTCGGTATCGCCGCCGCGTTGCTGGGCGACCCGCCCGTGTTGATGTTCGACGAGCCGTTCAACGGCCTCGACCCGGAAGGGGTGCGCTGGGTACGGAAGCTGTTCCGACGGCTCGCCGCCGAGGGCCGTACCGTCTTCGTCTCCAGTCACCTGATGGGCGAGGTCGAGCACTGCGCCGACCACCTCGTCGTCATCGGCCGGGGCCGGTTGATCGCCGACGAGTCCCTGGACGACTTCGCCGCCCGCGCCGGCCGGGTCGAGGTCGTCCTGCGTACCCCCGATCCGGCCGCCCTGACCATGGCGCTGGTGGAGGTCGGCGCGGACGTGCGGCCGGATGCGGATGGTGCGCTCACCGTCACCGGGGTGGACGCGGAACGGATCGGCGACCTGGCACTCGGCCTGCGGATTCCGCTGCACCAGTTGACCACCCGCACCGCCTCACTGGAGGAGGCCTTCATGGCACTCACCGCCGCCGACGTCGAGTACGCCGCCGGGGAGACCTCCCAATGACGTTGTCAAGCCGCGGTAGCGGCAGGCGGTACGGGTTGGTAGCACCGTCTGTCACGCAGGAGTGCCCACAGGACGTTGACTCGGCGGCGGGCGAGTGCGAGTACGGCCTGAGTGTGCCGTTTACCCTCGCCGCGTTTGCGATCGTAGAAGCGCCGCGACTCGGTGCAGCGTTGGATGCTGATCAGCGCGGAGGTGTAGAAGACGCGCTGAAGGCCCCGGTGGTAGCGGCGTGGGCGGTGCAGGTTGCCGCTGACGCGTCCGGAATCGCGGGGCGAGGGAGCCAGACCGGCGAAGCCGGCCAGCCGGTCCGGCGTGCCGAAGGCGTCGAGGTCGCCGCCGGTGGCGGCCAGGAACTCAGCGCCGAGCAGCGCGCCGATGCCGGGCACGCTGGAGATCACTTCGGCGAGTTCGTGCTCATGAAACCGGCCCTCGATGAGCTTGTCGATCTCGCTGACCTTCTCGTTGAGGGCGATCACCTCCTCGGCGAGGGTGTGAACCATCTGGGCGGTGAGCCTCTCGCCGGGCAGGGCGGTGTGTTGCCGGCTGGCGGCCTCGACAGCGGCGGCGGCGATGGTGCCGGCCGAACGGACTTTGCGGTTACGCAGCCAGGTCTGCAACTGCGCGACGCCGACACGGCGAAGAGCTGCGGGGGTCTGATAGCCGGTCAGCAGCACCAACGGGCCGTGGTTGGTCAGGTCCAGGGCACGTTCCAGCGCGGGGAAGATGTTCAACAACTGCTCGCGCAGTCGGTTGATGGTGCGGGTCCGGTCGGCGACCAGGTCGCTGCGGCGGGCGGTGAGGATCTTCAACTCGACGGCCGCCTCGTCTCCCGGACGCACCGGGTTGAGGTCGCGGCGCATTCGTGCCTGGTCGGCGATCACCGCGGCGTCGCGGGCATCGGTCTTGCCGGTTCCGCGATAGCCGGCGGCGGCCCGGTTCACCGCGAGACCAGAGATATAGACCAGCCGCTGGTCATGGTTGATCAGCAAGGCGATCAGCAGGGCCGCACCGCCGTCGGCCACGTCGACCGCCCACGTGACCTCGTCGCTCAGTGCCAGCACATCGGCCAGCAGCGTCAGCAGCTCCCCTTCCTCGTTGGCCACTCGCCGCGACAGCAGCCGGTCCCCGTTCTGGTCGACAACCACGCAGTGGTGATGTGCCTTGCCGATATCTACGCCGGCCCACACCTTGGGCACGGTCACCTCCACGAGCTCGTTGGTGCGTCGGTCCGCAGACGACCTCGCCGGCATGGTCCTACACAGCGATCTACTCGCAACTCCCAATCGGCGGCCGAGTCGTCGCGGGGTGCTGGGCGGCCAGGTCTCCTGAGCCATGAACGGCAACCCGATGAAAGCCACACCCAGCACCCCCGGATGAGCCAACCCTACGAACAGGGCGGTCATCACGATCAAGAAGGTAGGACCCGATGACCGCCGCGACCCGACCCGCCACCCGCACCATTCCGACCCACCCGGCGCGCTACCGCGACCTGCTCGCCGCCGAATGGATCAAGCTCTGGTCGCTCCGCTCCACCTGGGCGGCGTTCGCCCTGATCCTGCTCGCCATGGTCGGCCTCGCCGGCCACGCCGCGCTGGCCACCCACGCGGGCTGGCCGGACTGGTCGGCCGAGCAGCGGGCGCTGCGCTCCCCGCTCTGGGACGCCTTTCCCACCGAGGCGCAGATGTTCGTCGTCCTCGCGGCCAGTGGTGTCGGCGCGGTCGCGATCGGCGGTGAGTACGCCTCCGGGCTGATGCGTACCACGTTCGCGGCCGTCCCCCGGCGCTACGCGGTGGCCGCCGCCAAGTTGACCGTGCTGACCGGCGTGCTGACCCTGCTGGGGGCGCTGGGCGCGGCGGCGGCGTTCGTGGTGTCGCAGGCGATCCTCGCCGACGTCCATGCGAACATGTCCATCGGCGATCCCGGCGCGCTGCGCGGCATCGCCGCCTCCGCCCTGCTGGTGCCGCTCTGCGCGCTCGTCGGTATGGCCCTGGCCGCGCTGATCCGGCACACCGCACCCGCGATCGTCACCGCCGCGACGGTGCTGCTCCTGCTGCCCACCGCCGTCGACGAGGACGAACGCTGGAGCGCACTGCTCCGACACGCCATGCTGGTGCCCGCGTGGCAACGGCTCAGGGACCCGAACGGTCCCCCGCCGTGGCTGACCGACATCCACCCCGCCACCGTCTCCGGCGCCTGGACCACCTACACCGCCTGGGCCGCCCTGACCGCCCTGATCACCGCCCTAGCCCTAACCCACCGCACCCCGTAACCCCCACCCCACCCACC
>NZ_JAGPXQ010000017.1:0-117564 GCF_018070435.1 Micromonospora sp. C51
GGGGGTGGGTGGGTCAGGTGGGGTCGGGGGTGGTTAGGCCGGCGCGGTGGGCGATGACGGCTAGGGCGGTGCGGTCGCGGGCGTCCAGCTTGGCCAGCAGCCGGCTGACGTACGTGCGGGCGGTCGCGGGGCTGATGAACAGCGCGCGGCCGATCTCGTCGTTCGTCTCACCCAGCCCGACCCGGGCCAGCACTGCCCGCTCCCGATCGGTGAGCGCGGAGAGTCGAGGATCGGGCGGCGGCTGTCTCGGCGTGGCGGCGAGCCGCTCCATCACCCGGCGGGCGACCGTGGGTGAGAGCAGGTTCCCGCCGGCTGCGGTCGTGTGCACCGCCCGCCGCAGGTCGTCCGAGGGTGTGTCCTTCAACAGGTAGCCGGCGGCTCCGAGGGCGACCGCCTCGATGATGTCCTCGTCGTCGTCGAAGGTGGTGAGGATCAGCACCCGGGTGGCGGTCAGGGTGGCGTCGGCGCGGATCGCCGCGGTGGCGGCCAGGCCGTCCATCACCGGCATCCGGATGTCCATGAGTACGACGTCCGGCCGCAACTGGCGGGCCAGGCGCAGACCGGAGCGGCCGTCGGCGGCCTCGCCGACCACGGTGAGCTGCGGGTCGGCCGCCAGCAGGGTGCGTATCCCGGCTCGGACGAGATCCTGGTCGTCGACCACCAGCACGCTTGTCACGACGGCTCCGCCACGGGTAGCACCGCGCTCACCACGAAACCCGCGTGCCGGTGCCCGGCGGTGAGCGTGCCGCCGAGGCTCTCGGCCCGTTCCCGCATCCCGGCGATGCCGTGCCCGGGCCGGACCACCGCTGACGGCTCGACCCGGCCGTTCGCGGCTTCGCGGTAGGTCGGCGGCCCGGCTGACCCTGCCCCGCGCGTCGGTTCTGTACCGGGGGCCGGATCGGAGCCGGTGTCGGTGACGGTGACGGTGAGCTGATCGCCGTGCTGCTCGGCACGGATCTCGACGCGGCTGCCGGCGGAGTGCCGAACCACGTTGGTGACCGCCTCCTGCATGATCCGGAACGCGGCGGCCTCCACCGGTGCCGGCAGGGGCGTGTCGACGGCCACCCGCACGTCGACGTCGAACCCGGCGGCCGAGGCGGCCCGGGTGACCGCGTCGAGGTTGGTCAGCGAGACGACCGTACGCGGCGGGTCGCCGGGCGACCGCAGCAGCGTCACCGTCCGCCGTAGGTCGTCCATGCTGCGGCGGGCGGTGGACCGGATCAGCTCCAACGCCGACCGGGCGGCGGCCTCGTCACGGCCCAGCGCCTCCTGGGCGACGTCGGCGTGCAGCGCGATCACCGAGGTGGTGTGGCCGAGGGAGTCGTGCAGGTCGCGGGCGATGGCCATTCGCTCGTCCCGCAGCCGGGCCTGCGCCTCCTGCCGGTACCTCGCCTCGGTCAGTTCGGCGATCCGGCGGGCGTCCGCCTGCGCGGCGCGCCGGGAGCGCAGGCTGTCACCGAGGGCGATCGCCGCACCCATCAGCAGGACGTGCCCGGCCAGCTCGTAGCCGACGACGAAGGAGAAATCCTGCCCCTCGGCGAGCCGGAAGACCACCGAGACCACGATCACCAGCACGGCGGCGGCGACCGAGGCGGCGATCCGGCCGTGTTCGGCCGCGGAGAACAGCGCGGCGGCCACCGGCACGGCCAGCCCGATGGCCGGGTAACCGGCGGCGTAGTAGGCGAACAGGCCGAGCACGCTGACGGCCAGCACCACCACCGGGTAGCGCCGCCGGACCAGCATCAGCGCGCCCAGACCGACCGCCCAGAGGTACGCGAGCTGGTCCGGCCCGTGCCGGCCACCCTCGTTCGCGGTGATGACGATCGACACGGTGCCGGCGACGCCCGCGCCGAGAAGCACATCGGTGACCCAGGGACGTACCCTCCGCTGCGTCGACTGGCCGGCCACGAAATCAGCGTACGGCGAGGTCGGGGTCGCCGGAGTCGTCGGAACGCGACACCGGGGGTCGCTTCCCGACGTACCGTGACCGGGTTCCTGGGCGGATGGCGTCGCCACCGATCGTTCCTAGCGTTGCCGGCATGGACACGTCACCTCGCCCGGCTCTCGGGCTTCCGTTGCTCGCCCTGCTCGGGCTGGCACTGCTCGGCCTGCCCCGGGTGGTGCTGCACGACCTGGGTCTGGTGCACGAGCGCACCTTCGTCAACTTGCTGCTGGTGGTGGTGCCGCCGATCGTGTGGATCACCGTGGCCCTGGCGAAGCGGGTGCCCAACCCGTTTTTGACCCTGCTCGTCGTCGGTCTGCTGTACGGCGTCCTGCTGGCCCTGACCCATCAGTTGCTCTGGCACGTGGCCTTCGACGAGCCGCCGACCCTCGGCGGAAACCTGACCGATCTCGCGCCGGGGACGCAGACCGTCATCGTGCGGTTCTTCGCCGCCATCAGCAGCCTCTTCACCGGCGTCATCGTCGGCGTCGTCACGGGCTTGATCGCCTGGGGTGTTTCCCGGGTGCGTACCTGAGGAGGACCTCGTGCGGTAGCACCCGCACCGTGATCTGCGGAAGCGGTCTCGGTGACCATCGCTACGTCCTAGGTTCGGTGATGGGGTGGCGTCGACCGAGGCAGGGGTGGGTGCGTTGTTCACTGACGTGCGGAAGGTCGAGGCTGGCGTACTCGATGTCGGTTTCGTCGACGCCGGCCCGCCGGACGGTCCGGTGGTGCTCCTGCTGCACGGCTGGCCGTACGACATCCACAGCTTCGCCGAGGTCGTGCCCCTGCTGACCAGCGCCGGCCACCGGGTGCTGCTGCCCTACGCGCGTGGCCACGGCACCACCCGGTTCCGGTCCGCTGACGCGGTGCGGAACGCTGAGCCGGCCGCCCTCGCGGTCGACACCGTCGCGTTCCTCGACGCGCTGGAGATCGACCGGGCGATCCTGGCCGGGTTCGACTGGGGTGCCCGCACCGCCGGCATCGTGGCCGCGCTCTGGCCGGAGCGCTGTCGGGGCCTGGTCGCGGTGAGCGGTTACCTGATCGACGGTCAGGCGTCGGGTCGGGTGCCACTGACCCCGGCGGCTGAGCACGCCTGGTGGTACCAGTACTACTTCGCCACCGAGCGCGGCCGGGAGGGGTACGCGCGGAACACCCGCGACTTCGCCAAGCTGATCTGGCAGACGGCCTCGCCGAGGTGGGACTTTGACGACGCCACCTTCGACCGCAGCGCGGTGGCGCTCGACAACCCCGACCATGTCGACGTCGTCATCCACAACTACCGGTGGCGGCTGGGCCTCGCCGACGGCGAGCCGCAGTACGCGGATCTGGAGGAGCGGCTGGCCGGCAAACCGCCGATCACCGTGCCGACGATCAGCCTGGAAGGCGATGCCAACGGCGCACCCCACCTACCACCCGAGGCATACGCGAAGCAGTTCACCGGCCCGTACGAGCACCGCACGGTCGCCGGTGGGGTGGGGCACAACCTGCCGCAGGAGGCGCCGCAGGCTTTCGCCGACGCGGTGCTGGCGGTCGCCTCCCGCTGAACCGGCGGCTAGGTCGACGCTCGGCGGGTGGGGCGTGGTGCGGTCAGCCGAGCTTGGTGTGGGCGACGAAGCGACGCCAGGCGGTCGGGGCGAAGGTGAGGACCGGGCCGGTGGCGTCCTTGCTGTCGCGTACGCCGACCACGCCGGGCAGGTTGTCGGCCACCTCGACACACTCGCCGCCGGCGCTGCGGGTGGACTTGCGCCAGGTCGCGCCGGTCAGATCGTGGACCACGACTCCATCACTTCCTTCATCAGCAGCTCGGACTGTCTCCTGGGGAGGGCGACGCTGCGGATGCCGTCCCACCTGGCGTGCAGGGTAGCGAGTTCCTCGGCCTTGTCGATGGTCGCGCCACCGAGGTGGTTCTCCAAGTGGCCGACCCAGTCGCCGTCGGCTCCACAAGCCAGGGTGAACGGACCGGCGTGGCCTACATGCACGCTCACCTCGATCGGAATTACGAGGATCATCACGCCGCCGCGCTGCACGCAGTCGAGCAGGTGGACAACCTGCTGCGTCATGATGCCCCGGAAGCTTTCGTCGACCCGGCGCAGCGTGGCCTCCTCGATCACCGCGATCAGGATCGGTGGGTTGTCGGCCCGGGTCAGGATCGCCTGGCGGTCCATCCGGATTGCTACCCGCCGCTCCACCTCGTCATCGCTGAGCATGTCATCGGCGCGGATCACCGCGCGGGCGTAGTGCTCGGTCTGGAGCAGCCCCGGGATCAGCGTCGGGTGGTAGCAGCGCAACTGCGTGGCGCTGCGCTCGGCGTCCAGCCATGGCCGCAGCCAACCGGGCTGGCCGTGCAGCTCGGCGATGCGCAGCAGCCCCAGCAGCAGACCGTCGCTGTTCAGCACCTCGTCGGCCCGCTTGAGGAAGAGCCGGTCGAACGGACGCTGCCCCAGCTCGATCGCGGAGATCTGTGAGCCGGAAAAGTGCACCTGCTTGCCGAAATCCTCCTGGGTCAGATCGGCGGCCAGCCGTAGCCGGCGCAACTGTGCCCGGATCAGTTCGGCGGTCGGCTCGGATTCCACAGTGCCTCCACGATCAATGGCCTGCTCAAACGGGCTTCCCGGCCGGATGCCGGTCGCGCCACGGCCGGCGTCGGTGCCTTCCGACAGTAGTCGCGTGGTCACCAGAATGTCACTCGGCGGTCCTGCTCCCATCCATCGGGGACGGGGTGGGGCTGCGCCGGGGCCGCCCCGCTATCCCCCGTGTCGGGGCGGCCCCTTCCCGTTCGCCGCAGGAGGTGGAGATGCCCGACCCGAACCGAATGCCTGTGCCGCGTCGCGGCCCGGCGGCCGAGCGGCCCCGACGGCACCCGCTGGACGGACCGCAGCATCTGCCGCTACGCCCGCTCTGGTTGTGTAGCGCCTGCGGGCTGTCCTGGCCGTGTGCCGAGGCCCGGCTGCTGCTCCGCGTCGAGTACGACAACCGTTGGCTGGACCTGGCCGTCTACCTGTCCGGGCTCTACTACGAGGCGACCCACGACCTGTTCCGGCTGGACCCGGAGGGTGGCCCTACCCCGCGCGAGCTGTTCCAGCGGTTCGTGGCCTGGGGCCCGTACCGTCGCCCGGCTGTCGCCCTGCCGCCCGCCTGTACCGGCCGCTGCCGTATCACCTGACCCGGCCCGGAGTCGTCCCCGGGCGCTACTGGACCAGGGCCGTCGGGTCCGGTGTTGGCCGGATTGAGGTCGGCGGGCACGGTACCGACCGGTCCTGCGCCGACCGGCCCTGGGCGGGGCTGGCCGGCGGAAGGATCAGGAGGCGGTGGTGTCGTCGCCGGAGACGAACGCGACCGAGCGGCGACGTCGGGCGAGCAGCAGCATGACGCCCGCCGCGACCATGGCGAGACCGGCTCCGGCGATCAGCCCGGCCTGCGGCCCGGTGACCGGCAGGCCACCCCCGCCACCGTTGTCGTCGTCCTTCTTGGCGGCGACCACGACGGCGTACCCGTCCTGGTTGTCGCTGGCGTCGACGTCGGCTGCCGGCACGGCTACGGCGTTCGCCGGCAGCACGGTGGGCTCCGGGGCGGAGCGGGCGCTGATGCCGTCGGTCAGGCCCTCGACCTGCACGGTGCCGCCGGCCAGGGTGACAGGTGCCGTGCTGTCGGCCGGCACCGTCACCAGGTTGTGGAGCTCGACAGCGGAGTGGACGTCGTCGTTCGGCTCGGTGTCCTCACCGATCGGCACCAGCGCGAGCGAATCGTAGGTGCAGACCGCCGACCGTCCGTCGTCGCCGACCTCGCACTCCTGCGGCGGCTGGGTGAAGGTCACACCCTCGGGCAGGCCCAGGGTGACGGTGACGCCGCTCACCGCCTTCCGGCCGTGGTTGACGATCCGGTACCGCACCGCGCCCGTCTCACCCGGATTCAACGTCCCGGTGGTTTCCAGCCGGCCGCCGGCACCGACGCGCACCGACTGCCTGACGTCCGGCGCCACCACCGACAGGTCGGCTTCGGCATCGTCGACCAGGGCGAGCGGGAACGTCTTTTTGTCGGTGATCCGCTTTCCGTTCTCGCCCCAGGCCACGCCGACCTCGACCTCGAACGTGCCTTCGAAAGGCTCAGGCGTCCCCCGAACATTGATGTCGATGGGAATGTCCGAGGTCCCGCCGGGTGCCGGCAGCAACTCAGGACGGATGTCCTTCGCGATGCGGCAGTACCAACTTCCGCTGTCACCGTCGCACTCGCCGGAGCCGGCGCGTTCCGTCCAGTCGACCGTGGCCTTTTCGAACCAGTCCAGTTCGAGGGGTCGGACGCGGAACTGGATTTCGCTCGGCGTCTCGTCGGTCAGGTTGGTCACCTTCAGGTAGACCCTCTTCTTGCTGACTCCCACCGCAACCGTCGTACCTGGTACATCGAAGGTGAACTTCGGGTCCGGGTCGAGCGCCGAGGCGGGACCGGCGGGGGCAGCGATCCCGCCGACGAGAACCAGCGCGGCAGCGGCTGTCAGCGACAGCCAGCGACGACCAACGGCCACAGCAGAATCCTTCAGGTGAACGGGGCGTGAACAGAGCGTGTGGTTCAGGACACTACTCGCGACGGGCTCGTCGCGGTGTCCCCCCGCTCAGCCGGAGCGCGCCACCCGGAAGCCCACGTCGTCGACGGTGAAGGTCGGGTGGCTGCGGCGGCGTACCGAGGCGCGACAACTCCAGTGCTCGTCGAACCATCCGCCGCCACGGAGCACCCGGTAGCTGCCGTAGACCTGCGCGTCGTAGACGTCCCAGCACCAGTCCCACACGTTGCCCAACATGTCGTACAGGCCCCAGGCGTTGGGCTGTCGGCCGCCGACCTCGTGGACGCGTCCGCCGGAGTTGTCGCGGTACCAGGCGATCTCGTCAAGCGGCCCGTACCGGGGGCCGGTCGTGCCGGCCCGGCAGGCGTACTCCCACTCTGCCTCGGTTGGCAGCCGGTAGCCGTCGGCGGCGACGTCCCAGTCGACGTGCTCGCCGTCGACCCGGTACGCCGGCCGCAACCCTTCCCGCGTCGAGCGCGCGTTGCAGAACCGGATCGCGTCCCACCAGGAGACGCTCTCGACCGGCCGACGGTCACCGGTGGAGGCGCTGGGACGCTCGCCGGTGACCTGCGCGTACTCGGCCTGGGTGACCGGAAAGGCGGCGAGTTGGTACGCCTCGACCTCGACCGACCACCGGCGCTCGGTCCGTCGATCGGAGAGCTGCACCCGGCCGGCGGGGATGGACACCATCACCGGTGAAGTGTCGATGACGTCCGCCACGTTCCCCCGCTCGGGGCACCACCGCGAGGGTGGCCGATGCAAAACTTCCGGTGGTAGGCAGGAGTTCCTTCCTACTCGCATGTCGGAGGAGTGAGCAGGTGCGCTGGCGCAGTTACGTCGCGGTCGGGGACAGCTTCACCGAGGGCCTGGACGATGCCTACCCGGACGGCAGTTTCCGGGGCTGGGCGGATCTGGTGGCCACCCGGCTCGCCGCCGAGGCAGGCCCCGACTTCGCGTACGCCAACCTGGCCATCCGGGGGCGGACCTTCCCGAGCGTGGTGGCCGAACAGGTGCCGGCGGCGCTGGCGATGAAGCCCGACCTGATCAGCTTCGCGGCGGGCGGCAACGACGTGCTGCGGCGCAGCTTCGACCCGGACACCCTGGTCTCCCGCTTCGACGAGGTGGTCGGCCGGCTGCGCAGCCGCGGCGCCGACGTACTGCTGTTCCGGTTCGCCGACGTGATGGCGCGGCTGCCCGGCCAACGGCTGATCGCACCCCGGGTCGCTCTGCTCAACCGTGCTGTCGGGGAGACCGCCGAGCGACACGGCGCCATCCTGGTCGACCTGTACGCCGACGACACGTACCTGAACCCGATGCTCTGGAGCACCGACCGGCTGCACCTGTCTCCGGCCGGGCACCGCCGCGTGGCCGGTCAGGTGCTGACCGCGCTCGGTGTCGGGTGCGACGAGGAGTGGCTGCTGGTCCCGCCGAACCCGGAGCCCACCCCCTGGCTGTCCGCCCGCACCGCCGACCTCCGCTGGGCGGGCCGACACCTGGCCCCCTGGCTCAAGCGCCGCCTCACCGGCCGCTCCTCCGGCGACACCCGCACCGCCAAACGCCCCACCCTCACCCCCTTCCAACCCCTCAACCCACCGCGTTGATCAAGAAGTTTCGGTCTGGTTTTCCGCCTGCCTAGACCAAAACTTCTTGATCAACCAGGCCGGGCCTGGGTGGGCCTGGGAGGCTGCGGTGGGTGGGGGCTGTTAGTGGAGGTGGCGGGTCCAGGTTCTTGTCTGGGCGGGGCCGGTGCCGAGGGTGGTGTCGGTCGGGGTGGTGATGACGATGGTGTCGTCGGGAAGCACCTGCACCGTCGGGGGGTGCTCGCCGCTGGTGAGGCGGCGCCGGAGTACTGGGACATCGAGATAGCGGTCGCCCGTCCAGTAGCCCACGTTGCCCCACGGGTTGGTCACTGCCAGCAGGCCACCGTTGACCGCGGCGGCCGAGTTCGTGTCGGGCGGCAATTGCGTCCGCTCCTGCCACCGGTCGCCATCCAACCGCCACACCCGCTTATGGGTCGGGGCGTCGAAACCCTCATTGATGTTGACCAGCCACGCGTCCCGACCGTCGGGTGAGACCAGCAGTCGAGCGGCACCGGCAACGTCAGGCAGCTCTTGCCAGGTCCCGCCGTCATCGTCGCTTACCGCGACGGTCAGCCAGTCACCGTTTCGGGTCGTCACCCAGATCCGACCGTCGCCACCGTCGATCAGATCGTTGCTGGCCGCACCGCTCAGGATCACCGGGGGCTGGGTCGGCACTTTCGCCGCGCCGATCCGGGCGAGTTCCCATTCGGCACAGTTCAGTTTGATCAGTGCGCCGCTTCCCGGGCATTGGAGCAGGTAGCCGCGCCGGGTGGCCGCGGCGAGCCGGGTGACCTCGGGCGGGGACTCCCGAGGATGCTCGGTGAAGGAGGCACCGCCGTCGGTGGTGACCAGGTAGCCGTCGGGTACGCCCACGGTCAGGTTCCGGCCGTCCAGCGGTAGCAGGTAGTACGGTCCGGCCCACCGGGGGTTGTTCGCCGTGTCCGGCAGCGGCGTCCGCTGCCAGGTCGCGCCCCCATCAGCGGTACGCGCGAGGTCGAGCCGGCAGCCGGTCCGGTCGCTGTCGTCGGGCCCGCAGGTGTCGAAGAGGGCCCAGCCGTGCCGGGCGTCGACGAAGCGTAAACCGGCCAACCTGCCGGCTACCCCCACCGGATTCACCTTCCGCTCGATCACCTGTCCGTCCGGGGCCGGTGACGGGGTCGCCGGTGACGGAGTCGGGTCGGGCGGGTCACGGTCGGCGTCCCGACCTGCGGTGGCGTACACGCCCGGCCCGGTCAGCAGCAGCGCGACCAACCCGGCCAGCAGGCCACGGCGGCGACGCCGACGGCGGTTCACCCGGCGTCGGGCGGCGTCCACGCCCGGCGGGCGGAAGGTGGGCGCGGCGGTCGCTTCGAACTCGGCGAACAACCGGTCCAGGTTGATCTCACGCACGGCCGGCCTCCTGCCGCTCGGTGAGGTGGCGGGCCAGGGTCGTGCGGGCCCGCGACAGCCAGGACTTGACGGTCCCCTCGGGTACGCCGAGTTGGTCGGCGATCTCCGCGACGGTGAGTTCGGCCAGGTGGTGCAGGACGATCGCCCGGCGTTGGGCGGCGGGCAGGATGGTGAGCGCCGCCAGCAGCATCACCCGGTCCGGGTTGGGGCCGGGCACATGTTCCTCCCGCTGCCGGGCCAGGTGACGCACGGCGGTGCGGAGCCGACGGAGCCGGCTGGTGGCCAGGTTCCAGGCCACCCGGCGGACGAACGCCGACGGATCGTCGTACGCGCTGATCCGGTCCCAGCGCTCAAGTGTCCGGCAGAACGCCTCCTGGGTGAGGTCCTGCGCCTCGGCGTGATCACCGAGGTACGCGTAGAGCTGCACCGCCACCCGCTGGAAGTGCGCCTGGTAGAACTCGCTGAAGTCCACCGGCGGTGGATCGGCCCCTGGTGGCGCTGCGGTCATGGTGGTCCTCGTCTTCGGCGGCAGTCAGGAGTGTCACGCCTGGCGGACCACATCCGCTGCACCCGAATTCCGTTGGCCGAGCGAAGCGCGGCGTACTTTGGGGACCATGTCTGTGCCGAACGATCCCGATCCCCGACTTCAGTCGTACGCGGACCCGCAGCGACTGGTCACCACCGACTGGCTGGCCGAGCATCTGGGCGACGACGGTCTCGTGGTCGTCGAGTCCGACGAGGACGTACTGCTCTATGACAGCGGTCACATTCCGGGTGCCGTCAAGGTCGACTGGCATCTGGAGCTGAACGACCAGGTGACCCGGGACTACCTGGACGCCGAACGGTTCGCCGAACTCTGCGCCGCCAAGGGCATCGGCCGTGACGACACGGTCGTCTTCTACGGCGACAACTTCAACTGGTGGGCCGCGTACGCCCTCTGGGTCTTCACGCTCTTCGGCCACCAGGACGTGCGGCTGCTCGACGGCGGCCGGCAGAAGTGGATCGCCGAGGGGCGCGAGCTGACCCGCGACAAGCCGACCCGGCCTCGGGCGAACTACCCGGTGCCGCAGCGCGACGACGCGCCGGTGCGGGCGTTCCGCGAGGAGGTGTCGGCGCACGTCGACGCCGGCCGGCCGCTGGTCGACGTGCGTTCGCCGGGCGAGTACACCGGCGAGATGCTGCACATGCCGGACTACCCGCAGGAGGGCGCGCTGCGCGGCGGTCACATCCCGGGCGCGGTGAGCAAGCCGTGGAAGTCGGCCGCCAACGACGACGGCACCTTCAAGTCGGCCGACGAGCTGCGGGGCATCTACGCCGACCAGCTCGGCCTGACACCGGACGACGACGTGATCGCCTACTGCCGGATCGGCGAACGGTCCAGCCACACCTGGTTCGTACTCCGGCACCTGCTCGGCTATCCGAAGGTGCGCAACTACGACGGCTCCTGGACCGAGTGGGGCAACCTCGTCCGCGCCCCCGTCGTCAAGGGCCCCAACCCGCGGTGACGCCATGTTGACCATGAGGTTAGCGGCTGGAATAAAGATCGACTATGCCGCTAACCTCATGATCAACGGGGCGGGTGATCAGCGCGGGGGGAGCGATCAGCGCAGGGGGGTCAGTGGGGGGCGGGGTGGGTGAGGTAGCGGTGGATGGTGGGGGCGAGCCAGGTGATCAGCTCGGCGGGGGAGATGTCGACCATCGGGGGTAGGCGCAGGACGTAGCGGGTCAGAGCGACGCCGAGCAGTTGGCTGGCGACCAGTCCAGCGCGCCGTGGGGCCTCGGCGGGGTCCGCGACCACCCGGCCGACTGCCGTGCCCAGCTGGGTGGCGAAGATGGCGCGTACCCGCTCCGCCCCGCTCGGGTTGGTGCTCGCCGTGCGCAGCAGCGCCGGCAGGGTCGAGTCGCCCTCCCAGCGGGTGAAGAAGTAGCTGGTCAGCGCCGTGCCGAGGCGATCGGCCGGCACGCCGCTCAGGTCGGGCAGCCGCAGGTCGAACTCGGCCGCCGTGGCGAACAGGTTCTCCTTGCTGCCGTAGTACCGCATCACCATCGACGGGTCGATCCGCGCGTCCGCGGCGATGGCCCGGATCGTCGCCCGGTCGTACCCGTCGGCGGCGAAGCGGTCCCGGGCGGCTCGCAGGATGGCCGCGCGGGTCACCTCCGAGCTGCGGCGTCCGCCGCCGGCCGTCGGCTCCGCGCCCGCTTTCGAAGCCCGTTCGGGTACGCCCTCCGTCATGTGACCGACGGTATGCCAACGGCTGTTGACTTCCCAATCCGGGGCGGCCTAACGTTGCCAACAAGCGTTGGCCAACACTTGTTGGCATCCCGTCGAGGAGGTCGCCATGCTGCCCGAACGAACGGACGTCCTGGTCGTCGGCGCGGGCCCGACCGGGCTCACCGCCGCACTCACCCTGGCTCGTCGAGGGGTCGAGGTGACCGTCGTGGACCAGCGGGAGAAGCCGGCGGTGACCTCGCGGGCCGCCGTCGTGCACGCGTACACCCTGGAGGTGCTCGACCGGATCGGAGCCGGCGAGATGCTGGTGGCCCGCGGGCTGCGGTCGGCCCGGTTCAGCGTCCGCGACCGGGACCGGGTGCTGGTCACCGTGCCGTTCGGCGGGTTACCCAGCCGGCACCGGTACGCGCTGATGGTGTCCCAGTCGGTGACCGAGGAGGTGCTCACCGACCAGCTGGCCGAGGCCGGCGTACGGGTGCTGCGCCCGTACCGGCTCACCGGCCTCCGCCGCGACGGCGACGGCTCGGTGGCCGACTTCGACGGCACGAGCCTGCGCGCCCGATGGGTGATCGGGGCCGACGGCATCAACAGCACCGTCCGTGAGCTGGCCGGCATCACGTTCACCGGGCCGGCCGGCTCCGAGGAGTCGTTCGTGCTTGCCGACGTACGCCTCGACAGCGGCCTGCCCCGCGACGGCGCGTCGATCTTCCTTGCCCGGGGCGGGCCGCTGGTCTGGGCGCCGCTGCCCGACGGGCGGGTACGCCTGGTCGCCACCGTCACCGATCCGCCCGCCGATCCGGACGCGGCCTATCTGCAACGCCTGCTCGACGAGCGTGGTCCCCGGCAACGGCCGGACCAGGTGCGCGAGGTGCTCTGGTCCTCGCGCTTCCGACTGCACCGACGGGTCGCCGGGACGTTCCGCTCCGGTCCGGTGCTGCTGGCCGGCGATGCCGGACACGTGCACAGCCCGGCCGGAGGGCAGGGCATGAACCTCGGCATCAGCGACGCCGTCGACCTCGGCGAGACCCTGGCCGACGTGCTCGCCGGAGCCGCCGAGACCCGGCTGGACCAGTACGCGGCCAGACGTCGGCCACTCGCACACGAGGTGGCCGGATTCGCCGACCGACTGACCCGCCTCGCCACCGTGCCGCCCGCCGCCCGGCCGGCCCGGGACCTGCTGCTACGCCTGATCTCGGTGCTGCCGCCGGTGCGGAGCCGGATCGCGCTCCGGCTCTCCGGCCTCAACCAACGCCCGACGTGAGTCGACGTTCCCGGCTATCGGACTGGCGGGTAACCACGGCCCCACGCGGTCGACAGTCGGGTCTACGCTGGCCCGGTGACGGTGGAGCAGCAGGCCCGGGGCGCGAACGGCGGGGCCACGGGGGCGGGACGACGCCGATCCCGCAAAGACGAGATTCTTGAGATCGCGGTGGGTCTCTTCGCCTCGCGGGGCTACCACGGCGTGTCGATGGACGACATCGGCGCGGCTGCCGGCGTGACCGGCCCGGCGCTCTACCACCACTTCGCCGGCAAGGAGGCGATGCTGGTCGCCGCGCTGACGCCGGTCAGCGAGGGGCTGCTCGACGGCGGACGGCAGCGCTCCGCCGCCCATCCCGGCGACCCACGCGCTTCGCTGGAGTCGCTTATCGACTTCCACGTCGACTTCGCGCTCGCCAATCCGGCCGTCATCGCGCTGCACCTGCACGAGCTGGATCGGCTGCCGGAGGAGCCCCGACGGCGCATCCGCCGACTCCAACGGCTCTACGTCGAGGAGTGGGTCACCGTGCTGACCGCTCTGCACCCGGGGCTGCCGGACGGTGAGGCGCGGGTGTTGGCACACGCCGCGTTCGGCCTGATGAACTCCACCCCGTTCCTCGGCGGCGAGGTCGACCACCGGCGTCGGTCCGAGCTGCTGCGCGCCGCCACGCTGGCCGCGCTGCTCGCCCCCACCGAGCCCGCCTGACCCGTCGGCGTCCGGCGGTCCTGGGCTGACCGGCCAGGACTGGTGCGCTTCATCACATCCCCGCTGGCGCCACCGAGCGGGGAGCCGACCCCGGTACGCCCGCGTCGCCGTCGCTCGGACACCGCACCAGGGCCCCGCTCTGCCGTTGGCGTTGAGAGGGGCCCTTCCTCGCACCCGGGGCGGCGTGGTTCCCTAGCACGCGATCCCACCATCTGGACGCGGAGGAAGCATGATCGAGTCGCTGCTGGTCGCCAACCGGGGCGAGATCGCCCGCCGGATCATCCGTACCGCCCGGCGGCTCGGGGTGCGGGCGATCGCGGTGCACTCGGAGGCCGACGCCGACCTGCCGTTCGTCGGCGAGGCAGACGAGGCCGTCTGCGTCGGGCCGGCCAACCCGGCCCAGAGCTACCGCAACACCGAGGCGATCCTCGCCGCCGCCCGGTCGACCGGAGCGCAGGCGATTCACCCCGGTTACGGCTTCCTGTCGGAGAACGCCGAATTCGCCCGTACCGTCGAGGCCAGCGGCCTGATCTGGGTCGGACCCGGCGCGGACGCGATAAGCGCGATGGGCGACAAGATCAATGCGCGGAACCTGATGGCGGCGGCCGGCGTGCCGGTGGCGGCCGGGACCACCGAGCCGGCGGCCGACGTGGCGGCGGCGGTCGCGGCGGCGGCGGAGATCGGCTACCCGGTGATGGTGAAGGCCGCTGCCGGTGGCGGCGGCATGGGCATGGGGGTGGCGGTCGACGAGGCCGCGCTGCGCACCGAGTACGACAAGGTCCGGGCCTTCGCGGAGCGGATGTTCGGCGACGGCTCGGTGCTGCTGGAGCGGTACTTCCCCCGGGTGCGGCACGTCGAGGTGCAGATCCTCGGCCTGGCCGACGGTCGGGTGCTGGCCCTGGGCGAGCGGGAGTGCTCGGTGCAGCGGCGTAACCAGAAGCTGGTGGAGGAGTCGCCCTCCCCGGCGGTCTCGCCGGAACTACGCTCCCGCCTGCTGGCCGCGGCCGTGCGCGCGGGCGAAGCGGTTGACTACCGCAACGCCGGCACTGTCGAGTGCCTGCTCGATCCGGCGACCGGGGAGTTCTTCTTCCTGGAGATGAACACCCGGCTTCAGGTGGAGCACCCGGTGACCGAGCTGGTGCACGGCATCGACCTGGTGGAGGAACAGCTGCGGGTGGCCGCCGGCCTGCCGCCGACCTTCGACCCGGACGCGCTGACCGTGCGCGGGCACGCCATCGAGCTGCGGGTCAACGCCGAGGATCCGAAGCGGTTCCTGCCCGGCCCGGGGACGATCAGGACCTGGGTCGAGCCGACCGGCGAGGGCGTACGCGTCGACTCCGGCTACGCCGAGGGGAACACCGTCACCCCGTTCTACGACAGCCTGATGGCGAAGCTGATCGTGCACGGCCAGGATCGGACCGAGGCCATCGCCCGCGCCCGCGCGGCAGTGGCCGCCTTCGACCTGTCCGGCCCCAAGCACAACCTCCCCTTCTTCGCCGAGCTGCTCGAAGACCAGGAGTTCCTCTCCGGCGACTACGACACCTCAATCGTCTCCCGCCTCCGCTGACCCCCACCCCACCCGCGTTGATCAAGAGGTTTTGGTCGGCTGCGGCGCGAATCTCGACCAAAACTTCTTGATCAACGCGGGTGGGGTGGGGCGTGACATGCTGGGGGAGTTGGCGACAGGACGTGTCACAGTGAGGTGGCCGGATGGCAGAGATGCCGGAGTACGTGTCCATTCGTGAGGTCGGGCCGCGCGACGGGTTGCAGAACGAGGCGCCGATCCCCACCGACGCCAAGGTGCGGCTGCTCGACGCGCTCTCGCAGACGGGGGTACGGCGGATCGAGGCGGTGTCGTTCGTGCACCCCAGGGCGATCCCGCAGATGGCCGACGCCGACGAGGTGTGGCGACGGGCGCAACGGGTCGACGGGGTGCGCTACTCCGCGTTGGTGCCGAACACGCGCGGCGCGCAGCGCGCCCTCGCCGCCGGCTTCACCGAGATCGAGGTGGTCGTCTCGGCAAGCGACACGCACAACCGGCGCAACGTCAACCGTTCCACCGACGAGTCGTTGGACGACATCGCCGAGCTGATCGACCTGCTGCACGGTGCCGGTGCCCGCGCCGAGGTGATCGTGGCGACCAGCTTCGGCTGCCCCTACGAGGGCGACATCGATCCGGTGCGGGTGGCCGCCATCGTGGACCGGGTGGTTCGCGACGGCGCCGACCGCGTCGCGTTCGGCGACACCACCGGCATGGGTACGCCCCGACGTGTCCGTGACCTGCTCACCGCCGTACGCGATCGCGATGCCGATGTTCCGGTGCTGCTGCACTTCCACAACACCCGGGGTACCGCGTTGGCCAATCTGCTGACCGCCCTGGAACTCGGCGTCACCGAGTTCGACGCCAGTGTCGGCGGCCTGGGTGGCTGCCCGTACGCGCCCGGGGCCAGCGGAAACCTGGCCACCGAGGAGGCGGTGCACATGCTGCACGACATGGGCATCGACACCGGGATCGATCTGGACGCCCTGATCGAGGTCGCCGAGCTGGCCGAGCACCTGACCGCCCGAACTCTCCCCTCCGGCGTCCTCCGCGCCGGCCCCCGCACCCGCCTCACCCCGCCCAGAGCCGGTTGATCATGAGGTTAGCGGCAGAGTTGATCTCTAGAGCTGCCGCTAACCTCATGATCAACGATGGGGTTAGCGGGGTGGGCGCAGGTGCGGTAGCCTAACGATCGTTCAGGTTGCTTGGGGTGGGGGGCCGTGGTGACGGTTGACGGTGAGGCGCTGGAGCAGCTGCGCAAGCGGGTCCGGGCCGGCGGCGCGGAGAAGTACCACGCGGCGAACGCGGCCAAGGGCAAACTGTTCGCCCGGGAGCGGGTCGCACTGCTGGTCGACGAGGGCAGCTTCGTCGAGGACGGCCTCTACGCCAACGCCCTCGCCGAGGGACTGCCCGCCGACGGCGTGGTCACCGGCACCGCCACCATCGACGGTCGTCAGGTCTGCCTGATGGCAAACGACTCCACGGTCAAGGCCGGCAGCTGGGGCGCCCGCACCGTCGAGAAGATCATCCGGATCATCGAGCGGGCGTACGACACCGGCGTGCCGATGGTCTACCTGGTCGACTCGGCGGGTGCCCGGATCACCGACCAGGTCGACCTGTTCCCCGGGCGTCGTGGCGCCGGGAAGATCTTCTGGAACCAGGTCCGCGCCTCCGGCTCGATCCCCCAGGTCTGCGCGCTGTTCGGGCCCAGTGCGGCCGGCGGGGCGTACATTCCGGCGTTCTGCGACGTGGTCGCCATGGTCGACGGCAACGCCAGCATGTACCTCGGGTCGGACCGGATGGTCGAGATGGTGACCGGTGAGAAGACCACCCTGGAGGCGATGGGTGGGGCGCGGGTGCACTGCGCCGAGTCCGGTGTCGGGCACTTCCTCTGCAAGACCGAAGCCGATGCGCTCGACGTGGTGAAGCGCTACCTGTCGTACCTGCCGGCGAACTGGACGCAGCAGCCGCCCGCCGCGTCCGTCGTCGAGGCGCCGGCCAAGGCCGACCTCGCCGCGCTGGTGCCGGCGAGCGAGCGGCAGGCGTTCGACATGCGGCGGTACGTCAAGGGCCTGCTCGACGAGGATTCCTTCTTCGAGATCCAGGCCCTCTGGGCGAAGGAGTTGACCATCGGCTTCGGCCGGCTGAACGGCGAGGTCGTCGGCGTGGTCGGCAACAACTCGATGTTCAAGGGCGGGGTGCTCTTCGTCGACTCGGCGGACAAGGCGACCCGGTTCGTGCAGCTCTGCGACGCGTTCAACGTGCCGCTGCTGTTCCTGAGCGACGTGCCCGGGTTCATGGTCGGCAGCGCGGTGGAGAAGCAGGGCATCATTCGGCACGGCGCAAAGATGATCACCGCGATCTCCGAGGCGACCGTACCCAAGATCTGTGTGGTGGTGCGCAAGGCGTACGGTGCCGGCCTCTACGCCATGGCCGGGCCAGGCTTCGAGCCGGATGCCACGATCGCGCTGCCCACCGCCAAGATCGCGGTGATGGGTGCGGAGGCCGCGGTGAACGCCGTGTACGCCAACAAGATCGCGGCCATCGAGGACGAGGCCGAGCGGGCGGCGTTCGTCGCCGCCCGACGCGAGGAGTACGAACGGGACATCGACATCGTCCGGCTCGCCAGCGAGCTGGTGGTCGACGCGATCGTGGAGCCGCAGGAACTGCGTGCCGAGCTGGTGCGCCGGTTCGCCGCCGCGCGGGGCAAGCAGCGGCACTTCTCCCGGCGACGGCACGGCGTCACCCCGGTCTGAGCCGTCCGGCACCAGCACCGATCCCGTCCCGGCGCCACAAGCGCCCGGCGGGCCGTCCACACAGGAGGAACCCGATGGACTTCCGGCTCTCCGAGGAGCACGAGGCGCTTCGCGACAGCGTGCGGGACTTCGCCCGCGAGGTGGTCGCGCCGGTCATCGCCGAGCACTACGAGCAGCACACCTTCCCGTACGAGATCATTCGTCAGATGGGCAAGATGGGCCTGTTCGGCCTGCCCTTCGCCGAGGAGCGCGGCGGCATGGGCGGCGACTACTTCGCGCTCTGCCTGGCTCTGGAGGAACTGGCCCGGGTCGACTCCAGCGTGGCCATCACCCTGGAGGCGGCGGTCTCGTTGGGCGCGATGCCGATCTACCGGTTCGGCACCGACGAGCAGCAGGCGCGGTGGCTGCCCCGGCTGCTCAGCGGCGAGGCGTTGGCCGGGTTCGGGCTGACCGAGCCGGGCTTCGGCTCGGACGCGGGGGGCACCGAGACCCGGGCGGTGCTGGACGAGGCGGCCGGCGAATGGGTCATCAACGGCTCGAAGGCGTTCATCACCAACTCCGGTACCGATATCACCGCCCTGGTCACCGTCACCGCGGTCACCGGCACCCGGCCGGACGGCACGAAGGAGTTGTCCTCCATCATCGTGCCCAGCGGGACGCCCGGCTTCACCGTCGCGCCCGGCTACTCCAAGGTCGGTTGGACCGCCTCGGACACCCACGAGCTGAACTTCGACGACTGCCGGGTGCCGGCGGAGAACCTGCTCGGCGAGCGTGGTCGGGGCTTCGCCCAGTTCCTGCAAATCCTCGACGAGGGCCGGATCGCCATCGCCGCGCTGGCCGTCGGTCTCGCTCAAGGCTGTGTCGACGAGTCGATCAAGTACGCGAAGGAGCGGCACGCCTTCGGTCAACCGATCGGCAACTACCAGGCGATCCAGTTCAAGATCGCCGACATGGAGGCGAAGGCGTACACCGCCCGGCTCGCCTACTACGACGCCGCTGCCCGGATGCTCGCCGGCGAGCCGTTCAAGCGGCAGGCGGCGATCGCCAAGCTGCACGCGAGCACGATCGCGGTGGACAACGCCCGGGAGGCGACGCAGATCCACGGCGGGTACGGCTTCATGAACGAGTACCCGGTGGCCCGGTTCTGGCGGGACTCCAAGATCCTGGAGATCGGCGAGGGCACCTCCGAGGTGCAGCGCATGATCATCGCCCGCGACCTGGGGATGTGAACCGGCCGGATCGGCCGGACGCGTCGGGCGGCCAGCCGGCCGTCGCACATCGATGCCGGTTCGATGCAGGCCGGCTGCCGATCGGTGGTTGTCAGGTTTCGGCACGGCATCGTCGGGTGGCCGACGATCCCGTGTCCGATGTCGGGCCTGGGCCGTATTGTCCGTGCCCATGGCTCCCGGTCATGATCGTCAATCCGGTCCGCCGCACGCCGGTCTGCCGGAGCTGCTGCGGGCGCACCGGCAGGCTGCCGGCGCGACCCAGGCTGAGCTGGCGGCTCGTGCCGGCGTCGGGGTACGGACGGTCCGTGACCTGGAACGGGGCCGCTCCACCCGGCCCCAACGCACCACCGTCGAGCTGCTCGCCGGGGCGCTCGGGCTGACCGGCTCCGCCCGCGCGGCATTTCTGGCCGCCGCCCGGGGCACCAGCCCGGCGACGACCGCCCAGCCCGAGGTCGGTACGCCGCTGGGGCTGCCGCCACCACCGGACCTGATCGGCCGGGAGCGTGACATCTCCGAGCTGGCAACTCTGCTGAACGATCCACGCGGTCCCCGGGTGGTGAGCCTGGTGGGGTTGGCCGGTGTCGGCAAGACCGCCCTGGCGTTGGCGGCGGTCCACGCAGCCACGCCCACTCATCCCGGCGGTGTCGCCGGGGTGCTGGTCGGCGCCGGGTCGGACGCGGCCGACGTGCACGCCGCCGTCATGACTGTCTTCGGCGTGGCCCGGGACACCGAGTTGGCCGCGCGGCTCGGTGACCGGCGGGCGCTGCTGCTGGTGGACGCGGTGGAGCGGGCGCCCGATCCGGTGGCCGGCACCCTGCGGCGACTCGTCGGTGCGGTGCCGTCGCTGCGGGTGCTGGTCACCGGCCGGCATCCGGTCGGGCTACCGAGCGAGTGGGTGCGCCCCGTATCGCCGTTGGAGGTGCCGCCACCGGGCGACACCGACCCGGCGACCCTCGTCGGATATCCGGCGGTCACCCTGTTCACCTCGCGACTGGCTCAGGTCCGGCGGGAACCGCCGGCCGACGCCGAGTTGCCCGCGCTGGCCGCCCTGGTACGCCGGCTGGGCGGGCTGCCGCTGGCGATCGAACTGATGGCGGCGCGCGGCCGGCTCCTCGATCTCACCGAACTGCTCGACCGGTACGGCGACCGGGTGCTGGATCTGGACACCTCTGCCGCCACGCACAGCGGTTGGGAGACACGGCCACGGGGTGACGATGCCCGCACGGCGGTGGCGGAGACCCTGCGTGACGCGGTGGCCACCAGCTACCGGCTGCTCGCCGTCGAGGACCGGGCGGCGCTGCGGCAGCTCGCCGCCTTCGGCAACCGGTGGTCGGTGGAGTTGGCCGAGGAGATGCTCGCCGGCACCGGCGTCGATCCGGTGCCGCTGCTGAACCGCTTCCTCGATCTCGGGCTGCTGAGCGTACGAGGCGGTGGCTCGTTCCGGTTCCGGTTCGTCGACGCCGTCCGGGATTACGCCGTCGAGCAGGCGTCCGGTGCCGGCGAGTCGACGGTGATCCGCCGTCGGCACGCTCGGGTGGTGACCCGGCTGGTGGAGCGGACCGCGTCGGGGTTGACGGGTGCCGGTGCCGGTGCCGCCGCGCACCGTCTCGACGAGGTCACCGGCGACATCAGCTCCGCGTTGGCGTACGCGGCGGTCGACGACCCCTTGACCGCGCTACGTCTCGCGGTGAACCTGCCCCGGTGGTGGCGGTTACGTGGGCGGGACGTTGTCGGCCGGCAGTGGCTGCTGCGCCTGCTGGCCGATCCGCGTACCGCCGATGCCGACCCGGCCCTGCGCGCGTGGGCCTCGGTCGGTGTGGCGATGCTCGCCAGCGAGCACGGCGCGGCCGCAACGGAGCTGTCGACGGCTCGCGCGGCGTTGGCGGAGTTCCGTCGGCTCGGTGACGTGCCGGGCGAATTGGAGGCGCGGACGGTCCTCGGCGTCCTGCTGGCCGCGACCGGACGGCCGGGCCAGGCACGGGAGCAGGCGGAGGCGGTGCTGGCCCTGGCCACCGAGCATGGCCTGACCCGCCAGATGGCGGTCGCGCAACATCAGCTGGCGTGGCACGAGATGAGGCTCGGTGACCTGACCACGGCTCGCCGCCGGCTCGCGGTGGTGGACCGGCTCGGTGGTCAGGTCGCGGAGCAGCGGCTGCGGGTGCTGGCTCGGGGCACCGTCGCGGAGGTGTTCCGCCTGGCCGGCCGGTACGCCGACGCGGCCGACGAGGCTCGCCGGGTGTTGACGGCCTTCGGCGACCTGGGCACCCCGCGCGGTCGGCGACAGGTGCTGGGGACACTGGGTCTGGCGCTCGCCCAGGACGGTCGGGCGGTCGAGGCCGCCGAGGTGCTCGCCGAGCTGCGTCCGCTCGACGGCACCGGCGCACTGATCGAGGGGCATCTGGCGCTGCATCGTGGGGACCGGGAGGTCGCGGCGGAGTGGTTCGCGGCCGCAGCGGAGCCGGACGAGACCGGTCGGGACCGACGCACGGTCGTGGAGGCTCTGGTGGGCTTGGCGGCGAGCACCTCGGACGCGAGTGTGCTCGATCGGCTGGACGTGGCCTGCCGGGAGGGCGGCATCCGGCTGCTGGAGCACGAGGAGGAACTGATCTACGTGCTGTCGGTGGCCCGGAACGGCCCGACGGCCCCGGGGCGGTGAGGCCGGCGAAGGCGGTGCGGTCGGCGGCCGGCCCACCGGTGGCGGGGACGGGGACGGCGCGGGCGAGGAAGCCCCCTGTTGCCACCCCTCGCTCATCGCCCGCGCCGGTGCCCCCCGCTGCCCCCGCCGCTGCGAGACTAGCGAGGCGCAGTCGGCCCGTCTGTCTGGTTTGGTGGGCTATCACCTATTGGCCCGGTGGTTCTGCCGGTGGTTCTGCCGGTCCCGTCACGCTCGGCTGCTCGCGCGCATACCCAGGGTCCGCCAGGCGGTTGAGGGCGCCGGCAACCGTCGGCGCAGGCGACGCGCGGGATGCCTCAGCGGCCCGGGTGGCCGCCCGGTGCGGGTGACCTGCCCTCCTCGTCGCATTCGGCCGGAGGTTCGCCCGGTGCGGCGGAACGGCTGCCGGCGGTTGCGCAGGGATGTACGGCGTCGCGTACCCGGCGCAGGCCGTCGAGCAGGGCGGCCAGCGCAGCCGGGTCGAGTTGCCCGGTGAACCAGTCCTCGATGAGCTGAAGATGCCCGGGCAGGCTCTCGTTGAGCCGGCGCAGGCCGGCCGGCGTCACCACCGCGTACGAGCTTCGTCGGTCGGAGGGGCAGGCGCGGCGGGTGATCAACCCGTCGCGTTCCATCCGGTCCACCACCCGGGTCACGCCGCTGGTGGACAGTGAGGTCTGAGCGGCGAGGTCGGTCATCCGCAGCTGGTTGGCGGGTGACCGGGTGAGTCTGGTCAGCACCTCGAACTCGACCGATGACAGGCCGTGCTCCTCCAGCTGGGCGGCGAATCGGGCGGCCAGCCCGGCGTGCACCTCGAAGAGCAGACCGACGGCCGTGATTCGAGGGTCGTCGAACGTGTTCGCTTCCACCAGACCATCGTACCAATACTTGACAGCAGGAATATTGTCACGGCTATAGTTGCTGACGCAGCCGTTGGGCTACTAAACAATATCTCCCGGAGGGCAGTCTCTCATGACCAGCAGCACCGAGCCGGTTACCCGCGAGTGGAACGGCCTCACCATCCCGGCGGCCGGCACCTACCTGCTGGATGTGGCGCACAAGCGGGTCGGCTTCGTTGCCCGGCACATGATGGTGAGCAAGGTTCGCGGCGAGTTCGCTGACGCGAGCGCCACCATCACCATCGCCGAGGATCCGCTGGAGTCCACGGTCTCCGCCACCATCCAGGCCGCCAGCATCAACACCGCCCAGGCGGATCGGGACGCGCACCTGCGCAGCCCCGAGTTCCTCGACGCGGAGAAGTTCGCCACGCTGGAGTACCGCAGCACCGGCGTGAAGTCGCACGAGGGCAACGAGTTCGTCCTGACCGGCGAGTTGACCATCAAGGACGTGACCCGTCCGGTCGACCTCAAGGTCGAGTTCGAGGGTGTCGGCCGCAGCCCCTTCGGCCAGGACATCTTCGGTTTCTCGGCGAGCACCGAGATCGACCGTGAGGACTTCGGCCTGACCTGGAACGTCGCCCTGGAGTCCGGTGGCGTCCTGGTCGGCAAGAAGGTCAAGATCGAGATCGAGGGCGAGGCCATCCGGCAGTCCTGATCCGTACGCTCCGACAGGCCCGCGCCCGCACCGCGCGGGCCTGTCGGCTGTCCGGGGACCTTCACTCGTACGCGTTGCCGGTGCGAATTGTCACAACTTGTTCTCCGCGTGCATCAAGGGTCCGACGGTGCGACTGGGTACCTACTCCAGCGGGAGCGAGCAACCTGGTCGGGGGCGACGCGATCGGCCGCTGCAACGGGTGGACTGCGGCAATGGACCGATCTTCGGGGCGGCTGGGTGCAGCGCTCCCAGCGAGTATGGTTCACAGTGCGCTGCGGAGCGGCACCGTTCCGTGGCGTCGCGCGCCGGGAGGAAGCATGGGCAGGGACGTCGATCGAGCCGCCTTCTCCCGTGAGGATCGAGTCCGGTACCGGCAGAAGGTCCGGCGCTGCCTGGACGTGTTCGCGCTCATGCTGGACGACTTCGGCTTCGACGCCGACCGGCCGATGACCGGGTTGGAGATCGAGCTCAACCTGGTCGACCCGGCCGCCGAACCGGCCATGCGCAACGAGGAGATCCTCGCCGCGATCGCCGACCCGTTGTTCCAGACCGAGCTCGGGCAGTTCAACCTGGAACTGAACGCCAACCCACGGCTGATCTCCGGCACCGGGTTCGCCGACTACGAGCGTGACCTCTGCGCCAGCCTCAACCGGGCCAACGAACGCGCCGCGCGGTCGGACACCCGGATCGTGCTGGTCGGCATCCTGCCCACGTTGAACGAGCGACACCTGGTGGCGGACAACCTCTCCACAAACGAGCGTTACCGGGTGCTCAACGACCAGATCGTCGGCGCTCGGGGTGAGGACATCGAGCTCGACATCCGGGGCGTCGAACGACTGCGTACGCACAACGACTCCATCGCGCCGGAGGCGGCCTGCACCAGCCTCCAGTTCCACCTCCAGGTGGCGCCGGACAGCTTCGCCGACTACTGGAACGCCTCCCAGGCGATCGCCGCCGCCCAGGTGGCGGTGGGTGCCAACTCCCCGTTCCTCTACGATCGGCAGCTCTGGGCGGAGACCCGCATCGCCCTGTTCGAGCAGGCCACCGATACCCGGCCGGACGAGCTGAAGGCCCAGGGCGTACGGCCCCGGGTCTGGTTCGGCGAGCGGTGGATCACCTCGATCTTCGACCTGTTCGAGGAGAACGTCCGCTACTTCCCGCCGCTGCTGCCGATCTGCGAGAGCGAGGACCCGGTGGAGGTCCTGCACGCCGGCGGCGTTCCCGAGCTGGCCGAGTTGCGGCTGCACAACGGCACCGTCTACCGGTGGAACCGGCCCGTGTACGACATCATGAACGGCCGTCCGCACCTGCGGGTGGAGAACCGGGTGCTACCGGCCGGGCCGACCGTGGTCGACATGCTGGCCAACGCCGCCTTCTACTTCGGGCTGGTCCGGGGCATGGCGGAGGCCGACCGGCCGATCTGGAGCCAGCTGACCTTCAGCTCCGCCGAGGAGAACTTCCACGCGGCTGCCCGCCGGGGCATGGACGCGGTCCTGCACTGGCCGCAGCTGGGCGATGTGCCGGTGACCACGCTGGTGCTCGACACACTGCTGCCGCTCGCCGCCGCCGGCCTCGACGGCTTCGGCGTCGCCGCCGCCGACCGGGACCGGTTGCTCGGCATCATCGAGCAACGCTGTCGTACCGGACGCAACGGAGCGGTCTGGCAGACCGCCACCGTGTGGGCCGCCGAGCGGCACCTGGGTCTGGAGCGTCGGGCCGCGCTGCACCACATGCTCCAGCGCTACGCGGAGTTGCAGTACACAAACGAGCCGGTACACACCTGGCCGCTCGACTGAGCGAGCCGGAACCTCGTCGGCTCCTGGCACGACATCGCCCCTCGGGACACCGCACTAGCGACCGCGTCGTTGGGGACGGCCGCGGCGGCTTCCGCCCTCGGTCGTCTCGTCGCTGCCGGACGACGTTTCGGACAGCGAGGCCCCGGTGTGGCCACCCACCTCCGCCGATCCTTCCGGCTTCGCTGCCGTGGGTTTCGGTGCCGCGGGTTTCGGTGCCGCCGACTTGACCGCCGCTGCCGGCCGCGATGTGGTTTTTCCCGGTGCGGTTTCTTCCGGTGCCGCCGACACCTTGCCGGCCACCGGCTCGTCGGGCCGGTGGACGCCCGGCCCGGCCCGCTCGCTATCCGGTGCCGACCGATCGGCCGCAGGCTCGGGACGGTTGGCATCCGGTGCTGGCCGCTCGGCATGCGACCCGGCCCCGGGCTTCAGCCGGTCGTCACCGATCCGCTGCCGGGGCACCACCGGGGCCGCGTCGGCGCCGCTCGACCGGTGTGCCGCCAGCCGGGCCGATCGCTGGGCCAGCGCCGCCACCAGGACCGACCCGCCGATGCCGACGATCACCGCGTACGGGGCGGTGAGATGAGCGGACACCTGTTCCGGGCTGATCGCGGTGAGCCTCGGCACGGCCAGGAAGTAGGCGATGGCCACCAGCAGCGGCCCGGCGGCACCGGAGGCGGTGGCACCGACCCGCCGCTCGGTCGCCCGGACTCCGCGGCGGGCGGCCAGCGCGCCGATCACCAGTGCTGAACCGAGCGACAGGACGGCACCGGGCCAGTAGAAGTAGTCCCGGATCCAGAACTGGTCGTTGTCCGAGCTGAGTTGCCAGATCCCGAGCTGCGCGGTGGTCAGCCCGCGACCGGCGAGCACCGAGTCGACCACGGCGATGACCGCGAGCAGCCAGAGCCAGCCGGCGGTGGCGATGACGTTGGTGGCGGCGGCGCGGCACCGCAGCGCCCAGACCGCCACGAGCGTCCCGATCAGTACGCCGACCGCCGCGTACCCGGCGGCCATGTCCCGGGGGGACGGCGTGTCCGGCACCACCGCGACCCGGGCCGGTACGGCGACCAGCAACACCGTGATCAGTGCGCCCAGGCCGGCGGCCACGGCCAGCGCGATTCCCCACAGTCCGCCACCGTCCTGCTTGGCGGTGGTGGACGGAAGCTCACCGGAGGGCGGAACCGGGCTGCCGGACGTCGCCGGCCCGCTGCCCGCCGCTGCGGAAATGGTCGGCGCTGCGGCGCCGGACGGCGGCGCCGGGGAACCGGAGGCGGGCGGCCCGCCGGCCACCGTCGCCGGATCGGTCGGGGATGCGGCCCGGCGACGGTCGTGCAGCCGTTGGGCGCAGACCGCACCGAAGATGGTTGACGTGGCCGCGATCCAGGTCGCCCAGATCAGGCTCGCCACCCAGGCCGCCGTGCCGGCGGTCGCCTCCGGGGGCGCCCAGTTGAGAATGCCCAGGCCGTATCCGAAGCCCAGTTGGGCGGCACCGGCACCGGCTGCCACGCCGGCCGCGGTGGCGATCGATCCTCCCCAGCCCTGTCTGGCCATGCCGGGCAGCGTAACGTCCTGTGGTCGGTGCGGCGAGTCGTGCGCGGCATCTACCGGCGACGGTTACGGACAGTGCTTGGCCCCGGTCGCTACGGTCGTGGGTGATAAGGCGGTGGGCGGGATGACGGACGGGACCACGGGCGGGCGGCCGGGGCGCGGTGACACCGGCCCGGACCGGGCGAGGCTGATCCTCGGCGGTGTGGCCGCCGCCGTACTGCTCGCGATCATCGGCGCGGCCGGGGGCTGGGTGCTCGCCGGCGATCAGGAGTTTCGACCCGGACCGGTGTCCTCCGGCGCGGCCGGCACTCCCCTACCCAGCCCGACGGTGCAGACCTCGCCGCCGCTGGAGCGACCGACGCCGAACACCGCGACCACGCCGAGTAGCAGCCCCAGCCCGTCGCGGCCGACCGGACTCACCGTCCCGGACCTGGTCGGCGCAGATTTCGAGGAGGCCAGGGAGGAACTGCGGGACCTGGGCCTGGGCTGGCAGCTCGTCTTCGGCAGCGGGGACAGTGCCAGCGTGCGCAGCACCGATCCGGCTCCGGGTACACCGGTGCGACGCGGTGTCACCGTCAAGATCAATGTAGCTGGGGCCGCCCCACCGAACGAGGTGCCCGACCTGACCGGTGAGACGTGCCACGAGGCGAGGGACGAACTCGTCGACGAGGGGTTCTCTCCCCGCTATCCCAACGGACGCTCCGGCACGGTCACGTCGCAGCAACCGCCGGGCGGCACGGTCGGCAGGTGGAACGACGTGGTCCAGATCTGGTGCGGCACGCCGCCGAGTGCGGACGCGAGCGCTCCGGCACCGTGACGCGCACCCGACACGCTGATGCCGGCCGATGACCGGCTAAACCGCTAGGTTGACCGTCGAGGGGCCTGGTGCCCGCCCGGTCGGCGGAAAGGACGTGCCGTGAGCGACGACCGCCAGAAGCCGACCGACGGGCAACCGGACGACCGGACCCGTCCGATCCCGCCGTCCGCAGACAACCCGGACGAGACCGCGCCGCTGGATCGCGCAGCCGCAGAGCCGGCGGGCGCGACCGCGCCGCGTGCGCCGGACGAGACGGCGCCGATGGGGCGCGCTCCCGACGAGACCGCACCGATGGATCCCGCGACCGCAGAGCCGGCGGGACCGCCGGACGAGACCGCGCCGATCGGGCGTACGCCGGACGAAACTGCCCCGCTGGACCGGGCCGCCGCCGAGCCGGCGGACGCGACCGCGCCGCTGCCGCCCAGCCAGCGTTCCGGGTCGGTGGCCTGGTCGGGGCGCGCGGAGGTGCCGTCGGTGCGGCCGGGTGTGGACCGCGAGCTGGCCGGCGGCGACTGGTACGCCGACGAGCAGCCGGGCCGCCCGTGGTGGCTGCCGATCCTCTGGGGCGTCCTGCTCCTGCTCCTGCTCGGCCTGATCGGGGGTGGGTTCTGGCTGGCCGGCCAGGGGCTGAACGACGACGGCCCGGCACCGGAGTCGCCCGCACCGACCACCCAGGCCCCGCCGACCACGGCGTCGCCGTCGCCGACCACCGAGTCCCCGTCAGCGGCGCCGACGACGAGCGCCGCGCCGGCCGAGGTGCCGGTACCGCCGCTGGTGGGTCTGCCGGAAGCCGCGGCCCGGGCCGCGCTGGACGGGCTCGACCTCGACTATCGGGTGGAGTACCGCCCGTCGGATCAGCCGGAGGGGACCGTCATCGCCACCGATCCAGAGGCCGGTGAGTCGGTGGAGGTGGGCGATGAGGTTCAGCTGGTGGTCGCGGCGGCCAGTCCGAGTCCGGAACCGAGCACGGGCGAGCCGACCACCGAGCCAACCGTCACGGCGAGCCCCACGGGGTGACCGCCCGAGTCTCACCACATCCGGCGTCTGGTGCCGACCAGTCCGAGACCGGCGAGGGAGATCGCCAGCCCGAACACCCCGGACCAGAACAGCGAGCGGCTGAGTTCCTCCCGGGTGTGACCACCCGTGGCCCTGGCCGGCGCTTCGTGGTCAGCCGGGTACGAGGGCTGCCCGGAGACGCCGTCGGACTCCGCCGGGTCGTCGGCCGTCTGGTCGAAGAAGCCGTCGCGGGCGAAGGCGTCCCAGACGTCGTCGGTGGTGACGTCCGGCTCGACCGGCTCGCTCTCCACGACAGTGATCTCCGGGGCCGGTACGGGCTCGGCCAGCCGGGTGGACGACAGTGCCGGATCTCGGCCCAGCACCACCAGGGTGGTGACGGCACCGAGAAGCGCCAGGAGTCCGAAGGTGTGGGCGATGCGGGACCGGCGTGGCTCCCGCGTGGACAAGTTGACCATGGCCATCCCAGGTTCGGGGTCCGGGAGGCGCGGGGTGGAAACATGCCGGGGTGGGCATACCGATTCTATGTCGGCGGCATGCCCCCCGAATCCTTTTCACCTGACGTCGGTGGTGCTCAGTGCACCCGAACCGGCGTCCGTACGGCCGGCCGGCGGGCCGAGCGTACGGTGTGTGGACGCGGCTGCGGGGCGGCCTGGACCTGCCGCAGCCCGGCCCGTTGAACGAAGATCGACCGACGGTTGACCGCGTCCCCCGCCGCGTTCAACTCGTAGCCTTCGAGCCAGAGCCAACCGTCGTAGGTGGGCCGGTCGAGCACCCGGATCACCCGGAACAGGATTGGCCTGAGGAACTGGACACTCGCCGCGCGTGTCACGTGCAGTACGTCACCGGAGCGGGGAAGCACATGGGCTCCTGAAATGGTCGGCCGGCGGGGAAGGGCCGGCTGGAGGAATGGGGGTTTGGCTCCGGCGACGAGGTCGTGTCTCGGGGGACCGGAGCCGGTGTCGTGGTCCGTCAGCGTGGAGCTGCTGGTGGCGAAGCTCCTCCCCGGAGACCGACCTCGCTACGAGGTTGATCACTCGTGGAGACGGATCGGAGACGGTCAGTAACCCGGGTCATACGGACAGAGTGCATCAGGAGTGTGCTTCATGCAAGTTGCACGTCGACTTTTGCCGATACGTGAGCGGCTCGCGCGAAACGGCGCTTGAACGGGCTGCCACCCGGGCGGCACACTGAGAGCCGGTTTCGCCCGCCGCGGCCGGCCGAGGACCGGGACACTCCACGCCGCGAACGCTCGCCGAAAGGATCGCGCCGTGGGCGGGCGGTCAGCGCGGCGCGTCGAAGCGGAGAGGTGGCACGGTGAGCGAGCGGCGCAGCCCGACCATCCGGCGGCGCCGGCTTGGCGCAGAACTGCGCCGGCAGCGCGAGGCCGCCGGAATCACCATAGAGGCCGTGGCGGAGCAGTTGGAATGCTCGGCTTCCAAGATTTCGCGTATCGAGACAGGTCACACCACCGCGACTCCCCGGGACGTGCGGGACATGCTCCGGATCTACGGAGTGGTCGGTGCCGAGAGCGACGAGTTGGTGCAGATCGCCCGGGAGGCGCGGCAGAAGGGCTGGTGGCATCCCTACAGCACGGTGCTGGTCGGGGCGTACGTGGGCCTTGAGGCGGCGGCGAGTTCGATTCGCGCGTACGAGCAGCAGGTGGTGCCGGGGCTGCTGGAGACCGAGGACTACGCCAGCGCGATGATCCGTGCGGCCCGCCCCGACTTCAGTCCGGAGCAGGTACAGCAACGGGTGCGTGTCCGACTCGGCCGTCAGTCGTTGTTGACCCAGGATGATCCGGTCGATCTGTGGGTGGTGCTCGATGAAGCGGTGTTGAGCCGTCCGGTGGGCGGGGACACGGTCATGCGTGACCAGCTCAGCCGGTTGGTGGAGGTGGCACAGCTGCCGAACGTGACGCTTCAGGTCCTGCCGTTCGAGGTCGGGGCGCACGCCGGCATGGACGGCACCTTCACGATCCTCAGCTTCCCCGAACCCGGTGATCCGGATGTCGTGTACGCGGAGAACGCCACGGGTGGGCTCTTCCTGGAGAAGAGCGACGAACTACAGAAGTACAGCTTCATCTTCGATCACATTCGAGCAGCGGCCAAGCGTCCGGAGGAGTCCGTCGAGTACATCGCGAGACTGGCAGAGGAGCCGTTGTGGAAGTGGCGACGCAAGGATTCTCCGTGAACCTGGCGCAGGCGACATGGTTCAAGAGCTCGAAGAGCGGGCCGAACTGTGACAACTGCGTCGAGGTGGCGTACGTGACCGGGGCGGTCGGCGTCCGGGACTCGAAGGACAAGGCCGGACCGGCCCTGGTCTTCGCCCCGGGTGACTGGCACGCTTTCGTCGCCAGTACCAGGGACGGCGCGTTCCCCCGGGCCTGACGCCCGGGGGCGGTGACGACGAATCCCCGTTCGGCCCGTGGCCGAGCGGGGATTCGCTGTTGTGACCCGGCTGCGGTGGGGGCGTCGAACAGCGTCGGCGGCGCGACCCGCAGACGCATGCTCCGCCGGGTGCCGTCGCCACATCCTGCCCGTGTCGTTGTACCTCTCGGTACGCGCTGGTCGACATCCCCCCGGCAGGGCGGGTAACCGAGCGAGGCAGGCGAGACGGATGACGAGTATCGGGTCGGAGAACCTCACCAACGGACCGGGAAAGCCGGAACGGTTCGGCGGCAAGTATCGCGGGGCCCGGCGGGACACCGTGCTGACCGAGGTGGTGTCGGCGGAAACCGAGCACGCCAGCCGGGAGACCCCGACGGCGACGGAGTCGCCGTCGCCGCTCACCCTGCCGTCGCTGGATCCGAATCCGCTGACCGAGCCGTCCTTTCCAGCCGGTGGCTGGTCGACGGTCGACGACGGTTCCCTCGTGGACCATCCGCTGCTGCGTGGCCTGTTGATGGAGCTGCCACCGAAGGGCAGCGTGCCGCCACCCGGCTGGCTCGACCGCTGGTTCGAGGCGACCAGGGCGATCCTGGAACTGCTATACGTGCAGGGCACCGGCGGTCGGGCGCGGTGACGACACCCGGTCGGGCATGGCCCGCTCGGCGAACCGGTTGTGCCGCAACGCGTGGCGTACGCCGATCGAAGCGACGGCCAGTGCCGCGATGGTGATCGCCGGCCCGGTTGCCGAGGGCCCGAGATACTGGCCGGCACCGCTCGCCACGATGACGGCCGGCAGCAGCGCCAAACCTGTCACCTGCAACGGCAGCCCGATCAACGGGTGAGCGGCGGCGGCCCGCAGTCCGTGCGGGGCCGGTGTGCCGGCGGCGACGGCCAGCGCGCCGGCCCCGGCCCACAACCGGCGCAACCGGCGCACCGTGCAGCCGGCCACCAGCAGGGCGGGTACGGCGGCGAGCGTCAGCCCGTCGGCGGCCCGGTCCGCCAGGGTCGGTCCGACGGTGGCCAGCCCGGCGATCGGCAGAGCCATCGTCAGGCCGAGCGCGGTCAGCGTCAGCGTGAGCAGCCGGCCCGAGTGCTGGCGCAGCTCGCGAGCGTGCTTCAGGCGGGGTAGCCCGTCCGCGAGGTAGCCGGCGGTCCACCAGACGGCCGCGACCGGAAGCAGGAGGGCGAGATGGCTCTGCATGCCCATCAGCCTTGCCCGATTTCGGACTCGCCGAATCCGGGCCCACCCCCCGTTCGTCCCGTACCCGTCCCCGTAGGGGAACCATCTCGCCAGTGTTATGAGGGATCCGACATGTTTAACTGTCCGCACACATCCAACTACCCTCACCGTGATCGGTATTCATCGATCAATCTGCCACGAGCAGGTGGACGTTCGATGCCGATCGGAGGGAGGTAGGAAGATGGTTCTTCCACAGAGATCGGTGCTTGTCGGGCTGGCCACGCTGGCCATGCTGGCGGCAGCCACGCCGGCCATGGCGGCCGAGCCGGTCGGCACCGTCCGCAGCGCTGGCGGCGCAACCGCCGTCAAGGACAGCTACATCGTCGTGTTCAAGGACAGCGAAGTCAGTCGTACGGCGGTCGGCTCCTCCGTGGACCGGCTGCTACGCCGGCACGGCGGTGCCACCGCCCGGACCTACAGCGCGGCCGTCCGGGGCGCCGAGGTGCGGGTCAGCGCGCGGGCCGCGGCGCGGATCGCGGCGGACCCCGCCGTCGCGTACGTCGAACAGAACCACGTCGTTTCTCTCGCGGGTACCCAGACGAACCCCCCGTCCTGGGGCCTGGACCGGATCGACCAGCGGAACCTGCCGCTCAACAGCTCGTACACCTACCCCAACACGGCCACTAACGTGACCTCGTACGTCATCGACACCGGCATCCGGACCACCCACTCCGACTTCGGCGGCCGGGCGACCTGGGGCACCAACACGGTCGACTCCAACAACACCGACTGCAACGGCCACGGCACCCACGTGGCCGGTACGGTCGGTGGCTCGGCGTACGGCGTGGCCAAGGCGACCCGCCTGGTGGCGGTCAAGGTGCTCAACTGCTCCGGTAGTGGTACCAACGCCGGTGTCATCGCCGGCATCGACTGGGTCACCGCCAACGCGGTGAAGCCGGCCGTGGCCAACATGAGCCTCGGCGGCGGGGCGAACACCTCGGTCGACAACGCGGTCATCAACTCCATCAACTCCGGCGTCACGTACGCGGTGGCCGCCGGCAACGGCAACGCCCTCGGCCAACGGCAGAACGCCTGCAACTACTCACCGGCCCGGGCCGCACCGGCGATCACCGTCGGCGCCACCCAGAGCAACGACGCGGCCGCCAGCTTCTCCAACTACGGCACCTGTGTGGACATCCTCGCCCCGGGGGTGAGCATCACCTCCGCCTGGCACACCAGCAACACCGCGACGAACACCATCAGCGGCACCTCGATGGCCTCGCCGCACGTCGCCGGGGTGGCGGCGCTGGTGCTGTCGGCCAACCCGTCGTGGAGCCCGCAGCAGGTCCGGGACTACCTGGTCAGCAACTCCACTCCGAACGTGATCTCGAACGTGGGCAGCGGCACCCCCAACCAGCTGCTCTACGTGGTCAACGGCAGCACCCCGCCGCCGACCAACGACTTCTCGGTCTCGGTGTCGCCGACCTCCGGCTCGGTCACGGCGGGTAGCTCGGCGACCGCCACCGTGTCCACCGCGACCACCAACGGTTCTGCCCAGTCCGTCAGCCTCTCGGCCAGCGGCCTGCCGTCCGGGGCGACCGCCTCGTTCAGCCCGGCCACCGTCACCTCGGGCGGGTCGTCCACGCTGACCATCAGCACCTCGACCAGCACGCCGGCCGGCACGTACCCGGTGACCGTCACCGGCACCGCGGCCTCCGGCACCAGGAGCGCGACGTACTCGCTGACGGTGACCGGTGGCAGCGGCGGTGGCTGCTCCGGGACCAACGGCACCGACGTGTCGATCCCGGACTCGGGCTCGGCGGTGACCAGCTCGATCACGATCTCCGGCTGCAACCGGAACGCCGCGTCGAGTTCGACCGTCGCGGTGAACATCGTGCACACCTACCGGGGCGACCTGGTCATCGACCTGCTCGCCCCGGACGGTTCGTCCTACCGGCTGAAGAACAGCAGCATCTTCGACGGCACGGACAACGTGAACACCACCTACACGGTGAACCTGTCCAGCGAGGCGGCGAACGGCACCTGGCGTCTCCAGGTCCGCGACGTCTACGGCGGTGACACCGGCTACATCAACACCTGGACGCTGACCCTCTGACGTCCCGGTACGGCAACGGGCCCCGGCGTAGCGCCGGGGCCCGTCTGCTGTGCCGGTTCAGACCGCGAACGTGGTCGGCCGTTCAGAGGCCGGCGCGGGCGGCCGAGCTTTCCACAGCCCGGTCTTCTGCGCGAACAGGCGACCCAGGTACGCGGGGTTCAGGATCACGTAGCGCCGCCACAGGCGCTTGGGTTCCAGGCCGAGACGCCAGAACCACTCCAACCCGGCGCGCTGCATCCACGACGGCGGCTGGCGCAACAACCCGGCGTGGTAGTCGAAGGCCGCGCCGACCGCCATCAGCGGCATGTCCAGCAGCGGACGCATCGCGTACGCGAAGATCTCCTGCCGGGGGCAGCCGAGCCCGACCAGGACCAGCCGGGCACCGCTGGCCTTGATCCGGTCGGCGATCTCGACGTCCTCGCCCGGCTGTACGCCGCGGAACTTGGACGCCTCAACCCCGGCGATCTTGAGTGCCGGGAACATCCGCTCCAGCGCCGGGATCAGCCGGGTGAGGGTCTCCTCGGTCGAGCCGTACAGGTAGACCGGCAGCCCTTCGTCGGCGAAGCGGGAGAGCACGTGCAGCGTCAGCGTCGGTCCGTAGACCCGATCGGTGAGCTGGGCGCCGTGCAGCAGGTTCAGCGCCCAGCGCACCGGCTGACCGTCCGGGGTCACCACGTCGAAGGAGTTGAGCCGGGCGTTGTGTGCCCGGTCCAGCACTCCGGTCATCACGCCGTGCACGGCCAGCGCGGTAAGGGCCAACGGCCGGCGTTCCTGCCCGGCGGCCACCACCTGCTCGGTGGCCTCGGCGTAGTCGGTCGCATCGACCAGGACACCGAGCACGTTCTTCTTGGTCATGCTCCCGGCACCCACTTGTCCACGTTGGCCTCGTAGATCTCTCGCATGATCATGGGTACGTCGTACACCTGCTTCCAGTCCGGGTAGTCGGCCTGGAACGCCTCGTTGGAGCCGATCCACCACTTGTGGTCGCCGATCCGGTTGGCCTCGACGTACTCGGTGATCATCTCTTGGCCGGTGATCTGCTCGGCCAGCAGGAACGCCTCCCGGTTGGAGGTGTTCGAGTGCCTGCCCCCGCCGAGGTTGTAGACGGCGGCCGAGCGGGGGTTGCGGAAGAAGGCTTCGAACGCGGAGACCACGTCCGAGCTGTGGATGGCGTCGCGGACCTGCTTGCCCTGGTAGCCGAAGATCTTGTAGGTGCGGCGCTCCATGTTCGCCCGCATCACGTAGCCGAGGAAGCCGTGCAACTCGGTCGCCGAGTGCGCCGGACCGGTGAGCGTCCCGCCTCGGAAGCAGGCCGTCTTCATGCCGAAGTAGCGGCCGTACTCCTGCACCATGACGTCCGCCGCCACCTTGGAGGCACCGAAGATCGAGTGCAGGCACGCGTCGATCGACATGTCCTCCCGGATGCCCTGCTCGTACGGGTGACCCGGCTCGATCTCCCAGCGGGTCTCCAACTCCGTGAGGGGCAGGCTGTTCGGCCGGTCGCCGTAGACCTTGTTGGTGGAGCAGTGGATGACCGGGGCGTCGATGCAGTGTTCCCGGACGTTCTGCAGGACGTTGAGCGTGCCGGCGGCGTTGACGTCGAAGTCGGTGAACGGGTCACGCACCGCCCAGTCGTGCGAGGGCTGGGCGGCAGTGTGGATCACCACAGCCACGTCCCGGCCGTACCGGCCGAACAGCGCGCCGAGCGCCGCCCGGTCCCGGATGTCGATGCTGTGGTGGGAGTACGCCTCACCAAGCTCGTCGGTCAGCCGGCGGACATTCCAGGCGGTGGACGCCTCCTCGCCGAAGAATTCCTGCCGCATGTCGTTGTCGATGCCGACGACGTCGAGACCGAGGCCGGCGAAATGCCGGACCGCCTCGGAGCCGATCAGCCCGCCCGACCCGGTCACGAATGCGACAGTCACACGCCACTCCTGGTGCGTCGGAGGCAGAAACCATCGGAGCATAGCGTGACGTCCGGCACGCCCGGATACGGAGCGAGGGCCCCGCGTTCGCGGAGCCCTCAGCTGTGGTGGGGAAGGGGGGAGTTGAACCCCCACGTCCTTTCGGACACACGGACCTGAACCGTGCGCGTCTGCCATTCCGCCACTTCCCCGTGGCCTGACCTCAGTCAACGTCGCCTGAGCCGGACACCGCCGGTGACCGGCGGGCCTCAGCCATGCTACGTGACCTTGGTCTGCTGCCGCGAATGGCTTTCGCTGCGCGCAGCGGTTACCGTTCGTGGCGGACGAAAGAGTAGCACGACAATCAGAAGCCGTCCGAACGGGCCGCGGCCTGCCGGCCGAGCGGCGTGTGAGCTGCGTGCGCTCTGGACGGATACCATCATGTCCTCGGGACCCGAGGAGGAGCCGGTGAGCGTGCTGCAACGCTTCGAGAAGCGTCTGGAAGGCCTGGTCGAAGGGGCTTTCGCCAAGGTCTTCAAAGGGGTGGTCCACCCCGTGGAGATCCTCAACGCCATGCAGCGGGAGGCCGAGGCACACAAGGCCATCCTGGCTGGTGGGCGCACGTTGGTGCCCAACCGCTACGTGATCGATCTCTCCCCGTACGACCACAGTCGGCTGGCGCCGTACGCCGCCGCGCTGGCCCAGGAGCTGGCCCAGTCGCAGGCGGAGTTCATCGGCGAGCAGGCCTGGACGGTCTACGGGGACGTGATCGTCGAGATCGAGCGCGGTGAAGGACTGGACACCGGTATGTTCCGGGTCACCGCGGAGGTCTACACCGGTGGCGAGGTCGCCCCGGTTTCGGCGCCCGGCTATGACGCCGGTCCGCCCGGATACGACGCCGGCCCGCCCGGCTACCCGTCCTACGACCAGGGTGGTGGCTACGGCCCGCCGCCGGGTCACGGCGGTGGGCGCAACATCCGACTGGTCTCCGGCGACGGCCGCACCTACCCGCTACAGATGGGCTCGACCGTGATCGGTCGTGGCGACCAGGCCAACCTGCGCCTGCCGGACGTCGGCATCTCCCGGCGACACGCCCGGCTGGACTTCGACGGTGGGCAGGTCGTGCTGACCGATCTCGGCTCGACCAACGGCACCATGGTCAACGGCCAGCGGGTTTCCGCGGTGGCGTTGAACCCCGGTGACATGATCCAGCTCGGTACGACCACTCTGACCTTCCGCGTGGACGGCTGATCCGCCTTGCCGGAACTCGTTATCACCGTTGCCCGGTTCGGATTCCTCGTCCTGCTGTGGATCTTCGTGTTCACGGTGGTCGGCGTCATCCGCCGGGACCTCTTCGCGGGGGCCCGCTCGGGTCGACTGGTAGCCGCGCCCCGGACGGTGGGCGCGTCGACGGGTCAGGCGTCGGCGAAGCCGGCGAAGGTGAAGCGGGGGCGGGCGGCGCACCAGCTGGTGGTGACCGCAGGTCAGCTGGCCGGCACGCGGATCACGTTGGGTGAGGCGCAGATAACGATCGGTCGTGCCGAGGACTCCACCCTCGTCATCACGGACGACTACGCGTCCGCGCGACACGCCCGGCTCGTGCCGCGCGACGGGCAGTGGTTCGTCGAGGACCTGGGTTCGACTAACGGGACGTACCTGGATCGCGCTAAGGTCACCGGACCGACCCCCGTCCCCCTCGGCGTGCCGATCCGAATCGGCCGCACCTCTCTCGAATTACGGCCATGACTCTGACCCTGCGCTATGCGGCCCACAGCGACCGCGGTCTGATCCGAGACGGTAATCAAGACTCCGTCTACGCCGGGCCGCGGCTACTCGCCGTTGCCGACGGCATGGGCGGTATGGCCGCCGGTGACGTCGCCAGCAACATCGTCATCGGTGCCATGGCGCCACTGGACGAGGACGTCCCCGGCGACGCCCTGGTCGACGCGCTCCGCTCCGCGGTGGGCACCGCCAACCAGCAACTCCGCGAGACGGTGGAGGCCAATCCCCAGTTGGAGGGGATGGGCACCACGCTTACCGCGACCCTGTTCTCCGGCAGCAAGCTGGGCATGGTCCACATCGGCGACTCGCGGGCCTACCTGCTGCGCGACGGAGAGTTCGCGCAGATCACCAAGGACGACACCTACGTACAGATGCTCGTCGACGAAGGCCGGATCAGCCCGGAGGAGGCGAGCAGCCACCCCCAGCGCTCGTTGCTCACCCGGGCGCTGGACGGCCGCGACATCGATCCGGAGTACTCGGTCCGGCAGGTGTTGCCCGGCGACCGGTACCTGATCTGTTCCGACGGGCTCTCCGGTGTGGTCAGCGCGGAGACCATCGCCGAGACCATGCGGGAGTACGCCGACCCGCAGCAGTGCGTGGAACGGCTCGTCCAGCTCGCCCTGCGCGGTGGCGGTCCGGACAACATCACCGTGATCATCGCCGACGCCACCGACCGGGACATCGTCGAGGCGGCGCCGATCGTCGGCGGTGCGGCGGCCCGGGACCGGGGGATGGCCACCTCGGCGGATGTCTCCACTCCAGCGGCTCGTGCCTCGGCGCTCTCCGCGCCCCGGCCGGCGACGCCTGACGAGTCCGCCAACAACGACGACGAACCCGAGGCCCGCCGCCGTCCGTTGCGTGCGCTCGCGATGACGACCGCACTGCTGGTGATCGTCGGCGGTGGGGTGTTCGCCGGTTGGAGCTACACCCAGCGCCAGTACTACGTGGGCGCGACCGAGAACGGCCAGGTGGCCGTGTTCCGTGGCATTCAGGGCCAGATCGCCGGGATGGATCTCTCCAGCGTGCACTCCGAGAGCAGTGCCCAGTTGGACGACCTCACCCTGGCCGCGCAGGAGCAGGTCAAGCAGGGCATTCCGGCCAAGAGTGAGCCGGACGCGGAACGACGGCTGGCCGAGCTGACGATGGACAGCCCGACAAACGTGAACCTGAAGCCGATCTGTCCGCCGACACCGAGCCCCACGCCCTCGCTTGTGGGTTCGCCGTCCCCGACGCCGAGCGCGCCAGCGGGATCGCCGAGCGTTCCGGCCGGCTCACCGAGTCAGGTGGGCAGCATCTCGGCGTCACCGCCCGCCGGAGCCACGGTCACGCCGACCGGCGCCTCCGCCGCCGCACCGGACAGCACCCCCGACGCGCCCCCCGTCGACACCTTCACGCCCACGGTCGATCCGGCGGCCTGCCGGTCGCCCGAGTAGGCACCGGCTCCCACCCGAGGACGATCGTGACCGCAGCGGCCACCCCGGCATCCTCGCCCGCGACCGCGGGCGAGCGACCCGGCGTACGCATGGCGCGGTCCCGCCGCAACGCCGAGCTGTCGCTGCTCCTGCTGGCGATGGCGCTGGTCGCCGCGTACGGCGCGATGGTCGAGGCGAATGTGCTCGACACGGTCACGCCAGGCTTCTGGGTGCCGGCCGCCACGCTCACCGCGGTGTTCCTCGGCATGCATCTGGTGATCCGGTTCCTGGCGCCGTTCGCCGATCCGGCGCTGCTACCGGCGGTGGCCCTGCTCAACGGGCTGGGAGTCGGCTTCCTCCGCCGGCTCGACCTCGCCAATGCGGCCCCTGAGGAACGGGCCGACCTGGCCATCTTCGCCGGCATCGGCGGTCGGCAGCTCGCCTGGACGCTGATCTCGGTGATGCTCGCCGCCGGGCTGCTGGCGTTGATGCGCGACCATCGGTCGATCTCCCGGTACGCGTACACCCTGGGTCTGGCGGGCATCGTGCTGGTCATGCTGCCGGCGGTGCTGCCGGCCAGCATCTCCGAGATCAACGGTGCGAAGCTCTGGGTACGCATCGGCAGCTTCTCCATCCAGCCCGGTGAGTTCGCCAAGCTGGCCCTGCTGGTCTTCTTCGCCTACTACCTGGTGCGCAAGCGCGAGGTGCTGTCGCTGGCGAGTCACCGGTTCCTCGGCATCGACTTCCCGCGCGGCCGAGACCTCGGCCCGGTGCTCGTCGTCTGGGTGATCAGCCTGCTGGTCCTCGTCTTCGAGAAGGACCTGGGCACCTCGCTGCTCTACTTCGGCATGTTCGTGGCCACGGTCTACATCGCCACCGAACGGGTCAGCTGGCTGCTCATCGGCCTGGTCCTCTTCTTCGGCGGCGCCTACCTCGCGTACGTGCTCGGCGAGGCGGTGGGCGGTCCGTTCGCGAACTTCTACCTACGGGCACAGATCTGGCTCGACCCCTTCGCCCAGCCGTACGACGACGGCTACCAGCTGGTGCAGGGGCTGCTCGCGCTCGGCTCCGGCGGGTTGTTCGGCGCCGGTCCGGGCGGCGGCCAGCCGCTGCTGCTGCCGGAGGTACGCAACGACTTCATCTTCGCCGGCATCGGTGAGGAGATCGGTCTCTTCGGCCTCTCCGCGCTACTGGTGATCTACCTGCTCATCGTCGAGCGCGGTCTGCGGGCCGCCCTGGCGGTCCGGGACTCGTTCGGCAAGCTGCTCGCCGGTGGCCTGGCCTTCACCCTCGCCCTCCAGGTCTTCGTGATCGTCGGCGGGATCAGCAAGCTCATCCCGCTGACCGGTCAGACCACGCCGTTCCTCTCCGCCGGTGGCTCCTCGCTGATGGCGAACTGGCTGCTCATCGCGGTGCTGCTGCGCGTCTCCGACGCCGGCCGCCGGCCGGTCGACGGCGCCGGTGGCAAGGTGACCCGCCCCTCCGGCCCGCCCGAGCAGCTGCACGGTGCCCCCACGGAGGTGATCAAGCCGTGAACGCACCCCTGCGCCGGGTCGGCGTCGTCGTCATCGTCCTGTTCGGCCTGCTCTTCGCCAACCTGAACTGGATCCAGGCGTACAAGGCCGACGAGTACCGCACCAGCGACTACAACGGTCGGGTCCAGGTCGCCAAGTACGACCGGAAGCGGGGCAACATCGAGGCCGGTGGCACCGCCCTGGCGGTCAGCAAGGAGACCGACGGCGAGCTGAAGTACCTGCGCACCTACCCGGGCGGGGAAAAGTACGCCCACGTGCTGGGGTACGAGCCGGTCAACGGCTCCGCGACCGGTCTGGAGCGCGCCGAGAACGACTTCCTCGCCGGCACCAGCGACCAGCTCATCGTCAACCGGCTGCGGGACATGGTCACCGGCGACACCACCGCCGGTGGCAACGTGCTGCTGACCCTGTCGAAGCGGGCCCAGGACACCGCGTACGACGAGTTGCGGGGCAACAACGTCGGTGCGAACAAGGGCGCGGCGATCGCCATCGACCCGGCTACCGGGGCGGTGCAGGCGATGGTCTCCATCCCCAGCTTCGATCCGAACCCGCTGGCCAGCCACGACACCGACGACGCGACCGCCGCGTACAACCGGCTCGAACAGGAGGCGGGACGGCCGCTGCGGAACCGGGCGATCGGCGAGGTGCTGCCGCCGGGCTCCACCTTCAAGATCGTGGTGGCCGCGGCCGCGCTGGAGAACGGGATCACCAAGGAGACCGAGATCCCGGCCGGGTCGAGCTACACCCCGCCCACCTCCAGCGAGCCGATCCGTAACGCCGCGCCGTCGATCTGCCCCGAGTCGCAGGTGACCCTGATGAACGCGGTCACCGAGTCCTGCAACACCGGCTTCGCGAAGCTCGGCGGCCAGCTCGGCCCCGACGTGCTCAAGGAGAAGGCCCGGCAGTTCGGCTTCGAGCAGGAGGATCTGACCGTCGGCCGGCTCGGCGAGGGCGGCCTGAGCGTGGCGGCCAGCCGGACCGGCAGCATGGAGAACCCGGACGGCAGTCCCGACCCGGCGGCGCTTGCGCAGTCCTCCATCGGGCAGCGGGACGTGCGGATGACCCCGTTGCAGGGGGCCATGATCGCTGCGGCGGTGGCCAACGGCGGCAGCCAGATGCGGCCGTACCTGGTGCGTCAGCTGCTGGCACCGGACCGCACCACCGTCTACGACACCGCCAACCCGCGTGAGTTGCGCCGGCCGGTGAGCGGTCAGGTCGCCGCCGACCTGCGGGACATGATGGTGAGCGTGGTGGAGAACGGCACCGGCCGGAACTCCCGGATCAACGGCTACACCGTCGGCGGCAAGACCGGCACCGCACAGTCCGCGCCGGACCGCCCCGACCACGGTTGGTTCATCGGCTTCGTCCTCGACTCCGAGGGCAAGCCGATCTCCGCCGTCTGCGTCGTCCTGGAGGAGGCCGGCAGCGGCGGCAGCGCCGAGGCCGCCCGGATCGCCGGTCAGATCATGCGGGCCGTGATCGCCGAACCCGGGGGGCGCTGACATGCTCAGTCCCGGGGTGCAGCTCGGTAACCGCTACCGCCTCGACGAGCGGATCGCCAGCGGCGGCATGGGTGACGTCTGGCGCGGCACCGACCAGGTGCTCGGTCGTACGGTGGCGGTCAAGAGCCTGCTTCCGGCGTTGCTGGACGAGCCCGGGTTCGCCGAGCGGTTCCGCGGCGAGGCCCGCACCATGGCCACGATCAACCACCCGGGCGTGGTTGACGTCTACGACTTCGGCAACGACCAGCACATCGCCTTCCTGGTGATGGAGTACGTGGAGGGTGACCCCCTCTCGGCCACGCTGAGCCGGGTCGGCCGGCTCACCCCGGCGCGGACCATGGCGCTCGTCGCCCAGGCGGCGGACGCGCTGCACGCCGCGCATGTGAAGGGCATCGTGCACCGGGACGTGAAGCCCGGCAACCTGCTGGTCCGCCCCAACGGCACGCTGGTGCTGACCGACTTCGGCATCGCCCGGTCGGACCTGGTCGGGCAGCTCACCGCGGCCGGTTCGGTGCTCGGCACCGCCTCGTACATCTCGCCGGAGCAGGCCACCGGCCAGGTCGCCACCCCCGCCTCCGACGTCTACGCGCTCGGCGTGGTCGCCTACCAGTGCCTCGCCGGTCGGCGGCCGTTCGAGGGTGACAACCCCCTCGACATCGCCATGCGGCACGTCCGGGAGACGCCCCGACCGCTGCCCTCCGACATCCCGCCCCAGGTCCGCGCGCTTGTGGAGCGGGCGTTGGCGAAGGACCCGAAGGAGCGTTGGCCGAGCGCCGCCGCGCTGGCCGGTGCGGCCCGGCAGTTGAAGACCGCGCTGTCCCGGCAGGCCCGAGCCGGTGGGCAGGCCGCACCGATCTCTGCCGCGCCGGCCTCGCCGGCACCGGGCCGCGCGCAGGTTCCGCAGCCACCGCGTCCGGTCGCGGCCCCGCACTCCCCGGCCCCGGCGCACCCGCCGGCCGTCGGGCACCGGCCGCCGCCGGCTCATCCGCAGGCCCGTCCGCCGGTGGCTCCACACCGTCCCACTGCGGTGGCACCGGCCGCCGCCGGCTACCCGCGTGGCGCGGCCACGGTCCCGCCCGGGTACGCTCCGCAGCCGGGGCCATCACGCCCGGTGCCTCGACGGTCACGATCCGGGATGGTCTTCCTGGCCATCATGGTGGGCGCACTGGTCCTCATCTGCTCCGGCGTGATTTCCTACGAACTACGGAACAACCTCGGCGCGGGCACGCCGGATGGGGCTTCCGTGCCAACGGTGACGTCCGACGCGCTGCGGCCTGACGGGCGAGACGATCTGGTCGATACGGCGTACCGTCGACTGGATCAGCCCCGGATGGGCGGCGACGTGACGACGACGAGCGAAGGACGACAGACGCGATGACAGCGCAGGCCCGCCTGCTCGGTGGCAGGTACCAGGTCGGCGAGCTGCTCGGGTACGGCGGCATGGCCGAGGTGCATCGCGGTCGTGACCTGCGGCTCGGCCGGGACGTCGCGATCAAGATGCTCCGCGCCGACCTGGCCCGCGACGCCACCTTCCAGATGCGTTTCCGGCGGGAGGCGCAGAACGCCGCCTCGCTCAACCACCCGGCCATCGTCGCCGTCTACGACACCGGCGAGGAGCAGGCGCCGACCGGCGAGACGCTGCCGTTCATCGTGATGGAGTTCGTGAACGGGCGCACGCTGAAGGAGGTGCTCGGCGCCGAGGGCCGGTTGCAGCCCCGGCGGGCGCTGGAGATCTCCGCCGACATCTGCGCCGCGCTGGACTTCAGCCACCGGCACGGCATCATCCACCGCGACATCAAGCCGGGCAACGTGATGCTCACCCAGACCGGCCAGGTCAAGGTGATGGACTTCGGCATCGCCCGGGCGTTGGCCAGCGGCGCCACCACGATGACGCAGACCAGCGCGGTCATCGGCACCGCGCAGTACCTCTCCCCGGAACAGGCGCGCGGCGAGGCGGTCGACGCCCGTTCCGACGTGTACGCCGCCGGCTGTGTGCTCTTCGAGCTGCTCTGCGGTCATCCGCCGTTCGTCGGGGACAGCCCGGTCAGCGTCGCCTACCAGCACGTACGGGAGGCTCCGCCCACCCCGAGCGATCTCAACCCGGACGTCAACCCGGCGGTCGACGCGATCGTGCTCAAGGCACTGTCGAAGAACCCGTTGAACCGCTACCAGAGCGCCGGGGAGATGCGGGCGGATCTGCTCCGCGCGGCAGCCGGTCGGCCGGTGCTGGCGACCCCGGTGATGCGCGAGGACGAGACCGTGGCGATGGCCGCGGCCGGCCACCCCGGCTACCCGACGGGGGGCGCGACGCAGACCCGGCAGATTCCCGCCCGGGTGGGTGATCCGCGCCAGCGCAAGGCGTCGTCCTGGCTGATCGCCACGTTCGCCGCGCTCGGCGTGCTCGCGGTGATCGCCCTGGTCGCCGCGCTGCTGCTGAACCAGCGTGACGAGCCGCAGGACGTCGCGGTGCCGACGGTCACCGGGTTGACCCAGGCCGAAGCGTTCGCCCAGATCGAGCGGGACGGCTTCGTGCCGGCGCGCGGCGAACCGGAGTTCACCTCGGACTGCAAGGAGGGGACGGTCACCAACCAGTCCCCACCTCCCGGCGAGCGGGCGGAACCGAACAGCACGGTGACCGTACGCATCTGCGGCGGCAAGCCCGAGGTGACCATCCCGAACGGCCTCGTCGGCAGTACGCAGGAGGCCGCCAAGACGCAGCTCGAGAACCTCAAACTTAAGGTGGAGATCGAAGAGGCCAACAACGCGGCCACCGAAGGCCAGGTGTTGAAGGTCGACCCGCCCTCGGGTGAGAAGGTCGCGGAGGGCACCGAGGTCATCCTCACCGTGTCGAAGGGCAACGTGGCGACGGTGCCGTCGGTGGTCGGCCTGTCCCAGGCGGAGGCGGAGCGGACCCTGGAACGCGCCGGCTTCGACGTCGAGACCGAGCTGGGTCCGGAGCGCCCCGCGGACGAGGCCGGGCGGGTGGTCGACCAGAGCCCGAACGGCAACGCCGAGCGCACCAAGGGCAGCACGGTGAAGATCATCGTGTCGGTGCCGGAGCCGGAGGAGGACCCGGACCCGCCGACCCAGACCCCGCCGACCACCGGTGCTCCCACCACGCCGCCGCCGGATGACGACGGCGGCGACGGCGGTGGGCTCCTGCCCTCCTTCTCTCCGTTCCGTCTCGGGTAGTGACGCCGCCGACCCCTCCGGTCGACCTGGTGAAGCGCCGGCGGCGACGCCTGTTGCGGATGGCCGTACCGGTCCTTGTCGCGATGCTGCTGGCCGTCAGCCTGCCCTGGCTGTGGACGACAGTCGGTGCGCGCGGCCACGTCCACCCGGCGGCGCAGGCTCCGACCGCCGACGTGGTGATCGTCCTGGGTACCGCCGTGACGGAGGACGGCCGACAACCGGGGGTCCGGCTCGCCGGCCGCCTGGAGACCGCAGCCGAGCTGGTACGCAGCGGTAAGGCCCGGGTGGTCCTCGTGTCCGGCGACGGTGCGGGCGAGTCCGGCGACGAGCCGGCGATCATGGCCGCTCACCTGACCGAGCAGCTCGGTGTCGACCCGCAGCGCGTCGTCGCCGACCCGCACGGGCTGGACACGTACGACAGCTGCCTGCGGGCCCGCGAGGTGTACGGGATCGAGCGTGCCCTGATCGTCACCCAGTCCTATCACCTGTCCCGGGCGGTGACGCTGTGCCGGCACGTCGGCATCGACGCCGACGGCGTGACCGCCCGCTGCTCCGGCTGCGGCACCGGCCTGCTGGTGCGGAAGGCGGCTCGGGACTATCTGGCCAGCGGCAAGGCGGCCTGGGACGTCATCCGCGACCGGCCACCGGCCGTCACCTCACCCGCCGACCCCGCCATTTCCGACGCCCTGGCCCGCTGACCGCCCGGCAGCTCGGTCCGATCCGATGACGTCGGTGGGGATTCTGGTTGTGACGCTCGGGCTTCGAGGTCTCGACCGATCCCGGTCCGGAGGTACCCGTCGACCACCGGGGAAGTGGTCGACCAGGCCGGCGCGACGAAGGCGAACCTGACTCTCAGGTGGTGGCGAAGGCGGCGCGGCGGCGGGCGTCGACCTCGGCGGCCAGTTCCGGGGCGCGCTCCAGGGCGTCGGGGTGGCCGCAGGCGGCGAGCCAGTTGGCCAGCATCAGGTGACCGCCCTCGGTGAGCACCGACTCGGGGTGGAACTGGACGCCCTCGATCGGCAGCGTGCGGTGCCGCATCGCCATCACGATGCCGGAGGCCGTCCAGCCGGTCACCTCCAGCTCCGCCGGCAGGGTCTCCCGCAGCACGGCGAGGGAGTGGTAGCGGGTCGCCGTGAAGGGGTCGGGCAGGCCGGCGAGGACGCCGCTGCCGTCGTGCCGGACCTCCGAGGTCTTGCCGTGCAGCAGCTCCGGAGCGCGGGCGACGGTTGCGCCGAACGCCTCGCCGATGGCCTGATGACCCAGGCACACCCCGAAGATCGGCAGTTTGCCGGCGTACTCGCGGATCACGTCGAGGCAGATGCCGGCCCGGTCGGGCGTACCCGGGCCTGGGGAGAGCAGGATGCCGGCCGCGCCGACCCGGCCGACCTCGGCCACCTCGATCTCGTCGTTACGTCGTACCTCGCACTCCACACCGAGCTGGCCGAGGTACTGCACGAGGTTGAAGACGAAGGAGTCGTAGTTGTCGATCACCAGGACGCGCATCGGGCTCACTCGTCCTCGTCCGGCGGTGGGGTGTTGTTCCGGTCGGTTTCGTACGGCAGATCGTGCTCGTCGCCCGGTGGCGCGTCGTCGACCGCGCCGTCGTCCCCGGGCCCGACGTCGCCGTCCGGCGCACTCGGTACGCCGGAGTCGTCCTGGGTGACCTGCACGTCGTCGAAGGGCAGCAGCGGCTCCGCCCAGGGAAACACCACGTACCACAGCAACGCCACCATCGTGGTGGCGAGCAGCAGGCTGCCGACGAGCTTGCCGGGCAGCCCGAAGGGTAGTTTGCGCCAGATCCAGGCGTACATGGTCAGGTCCCCAGCTCCGCCGGGCGTCCCTCGGCCTTGGGCTGGGTACGCGTCAACTCGGCGTGAATGATCAGCCGCTGGTAGTTGTCGAACTTCGGGTTGCAGGTGGTCAGGGTCAGCATCCGCTTGGTCGGCTTCTCACCCGGTCGACCCGGCACCGGCGCCACCACCTCGACCTGCGTCGGCTTGACGATCAGGCTCTCGGTCACCTGGTAGACATACCACTCGTTCCGGCCTTCGACCAGGATCGGGTCGCCCTCGCGCAGCTCGTCAAGCCGCCAGAAGGTGGCCCGGTTCCGGTGCCCGGCCACCGAGAAGTTGCCCACCTGGCCCGGCATGGCGCTGTCCGGGTAGTGGCCCGGGGCGTACCGGATGTCCTGCTGGCCGACGCCCTCGACCACGATCCATTCCTTGTCGAACTTCGGAATGTAGAGGCCGGCGATCGGCGTGCCCTGCACCGCCGGCTTCGGCTTGGCGGACGGGCTGGCCGACGCCGACACCGTCGGGTCCGTCACCGGTTCGGGTGCCCACGCCTGGGCCAGTTGCTCGCTCAGCTCGCCCTGGTGGGCGTCGACGATCGCCGACTTGCCCCAGATCTCGTAGCCGGCGAAGAGCAGCACCACCAGGCCGAAGGTGATCAGCAGCTCGCCGCTGAACCGCAGACCGGTACGCACCCTCGACCACAGCGACGGGCGGGTCAGCTCCGAGTAGACGCTCTTGTAGCCCTCGCCCGTCTGATGGGCGCGAAGTTGCACCACCCGGTCGCCGCGCCGGGGCTTCGGTGCCTCGGCGGGCTGGTCGGCACCGTCGGACGGTTCCTCGCTCTTGGGCGGCCGGGGTACGGCACCCATCAGGGCGGTCGAGTCCAGTGCGGGCACGGCGTTCGGCCGCGCCCCGGTGACCGCCGGGATGAGGGCGGTCGCCGCCGGGTCGGCCGATCGGCCCGGCGCGGATGGCTGGCCGGGTGCGGAAGCTTGCCCCGGTGCCGTCGGCTGGCCGGGTGCCGCCGAACGGGCCTGCTGACCCGAGGTGGCGTTGACCGGACGGTCCGTGGCCGCCTGGCTGCCCAGCACGGCCGCGGTGCCGGGATGGCCGTTCGTCGCCCGGGTCGGCTCCGTCGCCCGGCCGCCATCAGCCGAGCCGGCACGGTCGCCGACCTTCGGCATCAACGCGGTCGGCCCCTCACCGGACCAGTCACCCTGGCCGGGTGCGTGGTCCGTCGACTGCCGTGGCGGCTCCACACCGGGCGAGCGTCGCCCCTCCGTCGACCGGGACGGTGTGGCCGGTGGCTGACCAGGCACCGGATACGCCGGACCGCTGCCAGCGGGCCGGTCCTGGCCGGCCGGCTCGGGGCGTGACACATGCGGTGCCGAGCTGTCCTGGCCAGCCTGCGCCGGCTGCGTCGCCGGGCCGTACGGAACCGGCCGTCCGGGATCAGACGGCCGCTCCGGGCCGCTGTTGCTCGCCGGTCCGACGTACGGCGGGTGCGGTGCCGGCGCTGCGCCGGCAGGTTGCCCGGCACCGGGACGCGGCGGGTGCGCGCCGTAGGGTGCCCCGAACTGCGGGGCCGGCACCGGTTGCGACGGCTGTGGTGACGAATCGGACGGTGGCGTGGCCGGCCGTACAGCGGCAGGTGGCGTGGTCCCGGCGGGCTGTCTCGACTGCTCGCCGCTGGGCCAGGTCCGGCCGCCGCTGGGCTGCGCCGTTCCGGTGCCGGAGCGGTTCGGACCGGGCGCCTGGGCTTGGGCACCGGGCCAGGGCGGCGGGGTGCCGACGGCTTGGCCGACGCCCGGTCGGGCCGCGGTGTCGGCCGGGTCCGTCCAGCCCGGCCGGCCGGCGGTGCCGGTGATACTCGGGTGACCGGCGTGGCCGGCGTCCGTGTCGGCCGGGCGGGTGCCGCTCGGCTGCTCCCGATCGCCCGCGCTCCGGGACGGCTGGAAGGCCCCGCGCCACGGCGTGGGCCCCACCGGAATGTCCGGCTGACCCGACGGCAGGGGTACGCCCTGCCACTGGCCGTTGGTCGCCGCGTCCGGCTGCCGGCTGGCGGCGTCACGAACCGGACCGGGCGCGGCGTCCCACTGGTTCGCCGTACGGTCGGGATCCACCACCTGTTGCCCACTCGGTGCCGGATCCCACTGGTTTGCGCTACGCCCGGTCGTCGCCGCAGCGTCCCACTGGTTCGCCCGGCGGTCCGTGGCCGGGGCGGTGTCCCAACGTCCGGGTGCGGTCGGCTGCTCCTGGCTGGGGCCGGCACCCCGACGGTCGGCCGTCGGCGCGTTGGTCCGCTCCGGCCCCGCAGGTGCGCTCCAGCCGGTCGGAACGCCGGGCGTGGTCGCGGTCCGGGCAGGTGGGTCCGTCGGCGCTGGTACGTCCCACCGGCCGGCCGGCGAGGTGGTCTCGGCGGCACCGTCGAACCGGCCGGAGTTGGTCGGCCGGTGGCCGTCCGGCGGTCGACCCTCGGCCGAAGCCTGATCGGTCGGACGCGGAGCCGCGGTCGGCGGATCGTGCGGTGCCTGCGACGGCCCGGACCGGGTGGGCGGCACCGGGTCGGGCCAGGCTCCCGTCGTGCGGGCGTCGGTGGACCCGCCCCGCTCGACCTTGGGCAGGAAGGCGGTGGGCTCGTCGGTCTGGTCGCGGTGCCGACCGTCGGACTGCGGGCTCACCGCGCGCTCACTGCGGCACCGCCGGCACCGTCGCCGAACGCAGGGTGGTGGAGTCCTCGAAGGCGGGCACCGTGACGGTGCCTGGGGTCTCTGAGTAGCCGAGTTGGTAGTTGTCGACCGCGTCCCTGAACCACCGGACTCCCTCGGAAGCGGCGAGGGCCTGCCGGAGTGCGGCGGGGTCGCCAATTGCTACGATCTTGAATGGCGGGGAGTACACCCGGCCGTGCAACAGCAGGGTGTTACCCACGCAGCGTACCGCGCTGGTCGCCAACACGCGCACGTTCATGATTGACATCGCCTCGGCACCACCGGCCCAGAGCGCGTTGACCACCGCCTGCACGTCGCCCTGATGGACGACCAGGTCGTCGTTGGAGGCCCCTTCGGGCAGATTGCTGAGCTGCGGCGCGTCGTTGAGCTCCACGGTCAGACCGGTACCGGTGAGGGCGGTGAAGCCGGCGGCGGCCCGACTGGCGTCGGCGCGCTGCTGCTGTTCCCTGATCGGACCGTCGGAGTTGGCCAGGACGGCCGTCCGGTTCTCCAACTCCCCGCGCAGCGTGGCGGCCCGCTTCTCGTTGGCCGCCACCTGTGCCCGGCGGTCCTCGATCAGCTCGGTCAGTTGGGGCCGGCGGTCCTCACGCAGAGTGGTGCCGCCCGCCGTCGTGGCCGTCGTGGTGAAGAGCAGGCCGGCCGTCAGGGCGATCAGCGGTACGCCTACCGACCAGAACGGCCGGCGTTGACGTGGCCGCCGGGGCAGCAACCCGGCGACGAGTCGTCGCAGCGCCTTCTGCCACGACGCTGCGCCGGATGTGTACTCCACGGGCCAGTCCCCCTCGTCATCGTGCTCCGACGCCACCCGGTGTGGGCGGGGCGCCGGCCGTGCTGCCCGGTTTTCCGGTGCTGCCCGGTACCGGTCTCACCTCATTCGTGGATCGGACGGGTCTTCCGGACTACGCTAGCTGTCGAACATTATTGGCCATGGACCGTCGCCCTCGCGCCCGGTTGTCAGGCCGGACGAGGTCGTAACCCCTCTGGAGAGCGCCGTGCCCAAGTCTCAGGTCCGCAAGAAGAAGGTGTACACCCCGCCTACGGACGTCCGCCCGACGGCGACGACCGCGGCCACCAACAAGCCCAGCCCGGTGTGGCTGCCGGTCCTGGCGGTGTCGCTGATCGTCTTCGGCATCGGCTGGCTGGTGGTCTACTACCTCTCCGAGCAGGAGTACCCGGTCATGGAGCTGGGGTACTGGAACCTGGCGGTCGGGTTCGGCGCGATGGTCGCCTCCCTGATCGTGCTTTCCCGCTGGCGCTGACCCGCAGCTCAACGCCCTGACTGTCCGGCACCACCGGCGGCCCGCCCGAGCGGCGGTGCCGTCGGCCTCCTAAGGTGTGCGCAGGGCAGCGTGGCCCCAGGTGCGAGATGACTCACGTTACTGCTGGGTAACCTTGCGCGTAGGCTGCACTGCATGACCGAGCGGAGCGAGGTCATCGACCGATCAGGTTGAGGTGCGGCGGCGTGGGTCGACGATCGCACCGACGCCCCGGTCGCCGAGCCGCTCGACAGGCAGCAACCGGGAGGCCAACTCGATGGGCAGCGTCCAGATCGTCACCACGATCCTCGCGGCCGCCATCACCGCTGTCGCGGTGTGGCTTGCGGTACGCGCGGTCTCGAAGATGGTGGCCGTCATCCGGCTGGGTCAGCCCGATCCGACCCGCTCCGACGACAAGGTCGGCCGCACCAGGACCATGCTGGCGGAGACCGCCGGGCACACCCGGATGCTCCGCTGGAGCGTGGTGGGCGCGGCGCACTGGTTCGTGATGGTCGGCTTCGTCGTGCTGTCGTTGCTGGTGCTTGAGGCGTACTTCGAGGTGGTCTCGCCGACCGGTGGGCTGCCGCTGATCGGTGGCTGGACCCTCTACGGGCTGGTCACCGAGTGGATCGGCATTCTGGGCGTTATCGGCATCGGTGTCCTGATCGGGATTCGGCTGGCGAACCGGCCGAATCGGGCGGGACGTCGGTCGCGGTTCACCGGCTCCACCATGTGGCAGGGCTACTTCGTCGAGGCGGTCGTCCTCGCCGTACTGGTCATGGGCTTTCTGATCCGCGGCTTCAAGGTGGCCACCGACCACTTCGAGTACCCCACCTGGGCCACCCCGCTCAGTCACGCGGTCGGTGCCCTGCTGCCAGCCTGGGACTCCGGCGTCAGCGTCGCCGCGCTCGTCAAGATCTCGATCTCGATGGCCTGGGTCATCGTCATCTCGTTGAACGTGACGATGGGTGTCGCCTGGCACCGATTCCTCGCCTTCCCCAACATCTTCTTCAAGCGCAAGCCGGGTGCGGCCGGCTCCGGCCTCGGCGCGCTGCGGCCGATGATGAGCGACGGCAAGCCGCTCGACTTCGAGGAGGCCGACCCGGAGAAGGACCAGTTCGGTATCGCCCAGGTCGAGCAGTTCACCTGGAAGGGTCTGCTGGACTTCAGCACCTGCACCGAGTGTGGCCGCTGCCAGTCGCAGTGCCCGGCCTGGAACACCGGAAAGCCGCTGTCGCCGAAGCTGCTGGTGCTCAGCCTGCGGGACCACGCGTACGCCAAGGCGCCCTACCTGCTGGCCGGCGGCGGCAAGGACCTCACCGGTGAGGAGAAGGCCACCGCCGCGCAGCTCGCCCACGTCGACGTGCTGGCCCTCGCCGAGGCGGAGAAGCCGCTGATCGGCGACGCCGAGGCCGGCGGCGTGATCGACCCCGACGTGCTCTGGTCCTGCACCACCTGCGGCGCCTGCGTCGAGCAGTGCCCGGTGGACATCGAGCACGTCGACCACATCGTCGACATGCGTCGCTACCAGGTCCTCATCGAGTCCAGCTTCCCCTCCGAGGCCGGCGTGATGCTGCGCAACCTGGAGAACAAGGGCAACCCGTGGGGCGCGCCGCAGAACACCCGTGAGGACTGGACCAAGGGGCTCGACTTCGAGGTGCCCCGGGTCGGCGAGGTCGAAGACTTCGAGTACCTCTTCTGGGTGGGTTGCGCCGGTGCGTTCGAGGACAAGGCGAAGAAGACCACCCGGGCCGTCGCGACCCTGCTCAACGAGGCGGGGGTCTCCTTCGCCATTCTCGGCGAGGGGGAGACCTGTACCGGCGACCCGGCCCGGCGGATCGGCAACGAGTTCGTCTTCCAGATGCTCGCCCAACAGAATGTCGAGACCCTGAACGAAGCGTTCGAGGGTCGGGAGAAGGCCAAGCGCAAGATCGTCGCAACCTGCCCGCACTGTTTCAACACGCTGGGCAATGAGTACGGCCAGCTGGGCGGTGAGTTCGAGGTGGTGCACCACACCCAGTTGCTGGCTCACCTGGTCGCCACCGGTCGGCTCACTCCGGTGCAGCCGGTCGACGGCGGCGTGACCTACCACGACCCGTGTTACCTGGGGCGGCACAACCGGGTCTTCACGCCGCCGCGCGAGGTGCTCGGCAGCGCGATCCAGGGTGAGCTGACCGAAATGCCGCGTAACAGCGAGCGCTCTTTCTGCTGCGGTGCGGGTGGTGCCCGTATGTGGATGGAGGAGCGCATCGGCAAGCGGATCAACGTGGACCGGGTCGAGGAGGCCATGTCCACCGGGGCGAGGACGGTCGCCGTCGGCTGTCCGTTCTGCTCGACCATGCTCAGCGACGGGGTCAACGGCAAGGGTGCCGGCGAGCAGGTCGAGGTGATCGACGTGGCCAGCGTCCTGCTCCGGTCGGTCAAGCCCGAGCGGGTCGGTGGCACCGGGGACAGCATGTCGGTGGCCGGCTGACCGCCGTCAAACGCATCGAGCGGGCGGCACCTCCACCAGTGCCGCCCCGCCCGGTTTTTAATTGACGTGCGTAACTGTAACGAATTGGTCGACACCCTTTGTGTGCGTACCGTCGCGCAAAGGTGAATGAGCCGTTGGTCGCCTTGATTCCCCACCTACCGTTCCCTAATGTTGGGCACCGACCGCCATGGGTCGTCTGTCCCCGCCCCTTACCGCTCGCGGGACGCCCAGTGGTCGGTTGCAAAGGAGACGCTGCCGGTGGCAACCATGCCCCTCCATCGTCGTGCGTCAGGGCGATCTCGTCCGGATGGCCTGCGTAGGGCCGCCCGTGGGCTGGTCGTCCTCGTCGCCGCCGCCGCGGTCGGTGCCGGCCTGCTCGCCGCCCCCGCGTACGCCGAACCCTCGGTCGACGAGATCGAGGCCCAGATCGACAAGCAGTGGGAGAAGCTGGAACCCACCATCGAGCAGTACAACAAGGTGCGCTCCCAGCTGCGGGTCAACAAGCAGAAGTCGAAGAGCCTGGAGAAGAAGATCCAGCCGCTGGCCCTGGAGACCGAGCTGGCGATGAACCGGGTCGCCGATCTCGCCTCCCGGTACTACATCACCGGCCCGTCCAAGGAGATCGGTGTTGTGCTGCTCAACTCCAAGCCGAACGAGCTCGGCGAGCAGATGGCCTTCCTTGACCGGCTCGCGTCGCAGGAGCGCCGCGAGCTCGAAGGCGTCATGAAGATCCGCAAGAAGTACGACGACCAGAAGGCCAAGCTCGACGCTCTGATCGCCGACCAGGAGACGAAGGCAAAGCAGCTGGCGGCGAAGAAGAAGCAGATCGACGCCGAGATCAAGCGGCTCGAACGGTCGCTGCCGGTGACCACGGTGAAGACCACCAACTGCCCGACCATCAACGGTGTGGTCAGTGACGCGGCCCGCACGGCCATCCGTACCGCGTGCGCGCAGGTCGGCAAGCCATACGTGTGGGGTGCCACCGGACCGAACTCGTTCGACTGCTCGGGTCTGACCCAGTACGCGTACCGGGCTGCCGGCATCTCGCTCACCCACTTCACCGGCGCACAGTGGAACGAGGGCAAGGCCATTTCCCGGTCCGACGCCCGTCCCGGTGACCTGGTCTTCTTCTTCAGCGACCTGCACCACGTGGGGCTCTACCTGGGCAACAACCAGATGGTGCATGCGGCCCGAGCCGGTAAGCCGGTCAACGTCTCGCCGATCACCACCATGCCGCTTGCCGGTTTCCGCCGACCCGGCTGAGCCGCCACCAGCGTCCGCTGAGCGGTCGCGCAGGATCTCCCGAGGGCCCCCGGTCAAGTCGACGGGGGCCCTCGGCATTGTCGGATGTCAGCACCCACAGTGACGGTGTGGTTGTGTTGCGTATCGACGCTGATCGTCCCTACGCTGGGCAATCGTCGGCCGCTGGCAGGTCCGTCCATCCGGGGCGGTAACGGTCCGACACCGCCGAATCGCTCGTGAGCGAGCCGGGGAACCAGGTACGCGGGGTGAATCCGTGCGGGTCACGGTAGGGCGCCCCTTCCCGCCCGAACCCGTCAGCTAACCCGGTAGGCGGTATGGGAGAAGGAGTGCTGAGCCCGGTGGCAGACCATGCCCCGCGGCCGCCGTCACCGCGTCCGGGATTGCCCGGCCGGCCGACGGATGCGCCGCGTTTTCGCTGGTACCGCTGCATCCCCGCCGCCCTGGCCGCGACCGCCGTGATGTTGACCGGCGGCGTGGCGGCGGCCTGGGCCGACCCCACGGTCGCCGACATCGAGCGCCGGATCGACGAGGACTGGAACCGGCTCGAACCCGTCATCGAACAGCACAACGCCACCCGGCAGGACCTGGCCGGCAAACGGCGGGAGGCGGACGCGCTGGCCGCTCGGATCGCGCCGCTGCAACGTCAGGTGGACCAGGCGATGGACCGGGTCGGCAAGCTCGCTGCCGGCGCGTACAAGGGCGAGCAGATACGGACCGTCAACGCGCTCCTCGGCAGCCGGTCGCCGGGTGAAGTCGTCGAGCAAATCGGCCTGCTCGACCGGTACGCACGCGTCCAGCAGCAGGACGTCCGGCGCGCGAGGGAGCTGCGCGACGAACTAGCCGCGGCCCGGGCCGGGCTGGACCAGACCATCGATCAGCTCAGCCGCACCGAGGCCGATCTCGCCGACAAGCGGCGACGAATCGACGCCGAGATCGACCGGCTGCAACGGCTCCGGCTACGGGCGTACGGAAAGGGTGGCGGTGGCCCGCTGCGGCCGGCACCCTGCCCGGCCAGCTACCCCGGCGGACCGGCCGGTGAGGCGGTCACCTTCGCCTGCGCCCAGATCGGCAAGCCGTACTCCTGGGGCGCCGAGGGGCCGAAGGCGTACGACTGCTCCGGGCTGACGCTGGCCGCATGGTCGCGGGCCGGTGTCGCACTGCCGCACAACGCGGCCAGGCAGCGCCGGGTCACCGCGTCGGTCAGTCGCGGCGCACTGCGCCCCGGCGATCTGGTCTTCTACTTCCGGGACCTGCACCACGTCGGCATGTACGTCGGTGGTGGCTGGGTGGTACACGCCTCCCGGGCGGGTCAGCCGGTCAAGATGAAGCGGCTGGACAGCAGCCCGGTGCACAGCTTCGGCCGGCCCGGCTGAGGATCGTCGGTTGCGGTGTCAGCGGATGGGCCAGGTGCGCCAGCTCTGCCAGGCACGACTCGGTGTCGGGCCGCGCTGGCCCTGGTAGCGGGAGCCGTAGACGGCCGATCCGTACGGGTGCTCGGCCGGCGAGGAGAGCCGGAAGATGCAGAGCTGCCCGATCTTCATGCCCGGCCAGAGGGTGATCGGCAGGTTGGCCACGTTGGACAGCTCCAGGGTGACGTGACCGGAGAAGCCGGGATCGATGAAGCCGGCGGTGGAGTGCGTGAGCAGGCCGAGTCGTCCCAGGCTGGACTTGCCTTCGAGGCGGCCGGCGAGCTGGTCGCCAAGCGAGATGACCTCAAGCGTCGAGGCGAGCACGAACTCGCCCGGGTGCAGCACGAACGCCTGGCCGTCGGGCACCTCGACGGCGGAGGTGAGGTCGTCCTGCCGGGTCGCCGGGTCGATGTGGGTGTAGAGGTGGTTGTTGAAGACCCGGAACAGTTTGTCCAGGCGTACGTCGATGCTGGAGGGCTGCACCAGCGTGGGCTCGAACGGTTCGAGCGCCAGGGTGCCCGCCTTGATCTCGGAGACCAGGTCACGGTCGGAGAGCAGCATCGCCACACCATAGCTGCCGGTATGCGACACGCGTGTCGGACTACCCGCTTCGAACGTGTGTTCGATAGGATGTCGGCATGGCTTCCTGGTCCGAATTCGCCGCTGACGAGCCTCGACTCGCCGACGGGATCCGCCTTCTCATGCAGCAGTACGGCCCCGGCTTCGGCTACCTGGCCACGGTTCGTGCCGACGGCGGGCCCCGGGTGCACCCGGTTTCCCCCGTGATCACCGACGACGGTCTCTACTGCTTCGTGATCGACTCACCGAAGCGGCGCGACCTGGAACGCGACGGCCGTTACGCGCTGCACTCGTTCCCGCCGGAGGAGAGCGACGACGAGGCGTACGTCGCCGGGCGCGCCCGGCCCGTCACGGACGACGCCACTGTCGCCCGGTTGGCGCTCGCCGCGTGGGCCGCCCCACACGCCGACTGGCGCCTCTTCGAGTTCACCGTCGACGTGGCGATGCTGGCCCGGCGCGAGCAGTCGGTGGGTGGGCCGAGCGAGTTGGCGTCCAGTCCGGCCGTCCAGGTCTGGCTAGACCCGGCCGGTGCCGCGCCTCAGGCCGTACGCCCGGTGCCGGCCCGCTCCGGCCGGCATCACCGCCGCGCCGCCTGACCCGCACGCGCAGGTGCCGGCCCCGTCCGACGGAGCCGGCACCTGCGGTACGCGGTGCGGCGCTGGCGCTATGCCGCGCGGTAGGAGTTCCAGGCGTTGATCATGCGGGTGGCCTGGCCCGCAGTGAACTGGTACATACATCCGTCGTACGAGTAGTCCATGAAGTTGGTGATCGGGTCGAGGCCCTGGCTGGAGCAGGTGTCCCGGCCGGTCGGGCAGCCGCTGGCCGGCGAGGCTTCGGCCGGGGTGTCCCCGACCTGGTCACCGCTGCCTGAGCAGCCACCCTGGAAGGTGTGGTAGAGGTTCAGCCAGTGGCCGACCTCGTGGGTGCCGGTGTCACCCTGGTTGTAGTTGGTGGCGGTGCCACCGGGCAGTGATTCGCTGAGCACGACCACGCCGTCCATGACGTTCAGGTTGCGCTGCGGGAAGGTCGCCCAGCCGAGCAGGTTGTTGCTGAGCGCGCCGAGGTAGATGTTGAGCGTCGACTTGCTGCCCTGGCGCAGTTGGGTCTTCATCTGCCGCTCGGCCGTCGAGCCCTGCCGGATCGGGTACCACGACGAGTTGGTCACCCGGTTGATGCTCTGCAACTGGAACGCGAAGGCGGTCGCGGCGCCACCGGTCGCGCCGCTGAACGACTGGTTGAGCACGTTGATCTGGGACTGGATCATCGAGTCGGGGATGTTTCCACCGGCCCGGGTCGTGTCCCGGCGGATCACGTGCACCACCACCGGAATGGTGACCGAGGCCGCAGCGGCCTGGGCGTTCAGCGTACGTTGGCCAACTCGCTTGGCTCGCTCCTGCAGGATGTCGGCGAACTCGGCCTCGCGCTGATGCACCTGGGCGAGGGTCAGCTGGTTCGGATCGTGCCCGGCGGCACCGCCAGCCTTGGCCCGAGCCAGGGTGCCCGTCGGATCCTCACACACCTCGTCGGCGGTGACGGCGGCCGCGGCCGGGCTCGCGGTCGTGGTTGCGGCCGGCAGTAGGCCGACCGTGGCCACGCCGAGCGCCAGCGCCAATGACGTCGATGCGATGCCGGCCATGCGCCGGTTCAGCAGGACGGGACGCAGTCCCATATGCCCACCTCTTTCTGGCGACGCGACCGGGGGTTGTGTCGCGTCGTGTGGAAAACGTGGGGCAGACGTTACAACCGATAGACAGATTTGAACATGGCCATATGTTGCGGTGGTGAAACTTCTTCCACCCCCGCCCGGTCTGCCCGACCGCAGGCGCCGGCCCCGCACGCCGAGGGGCGCCAAGATCCGTGCACCTTCGGGGATGTTGCTGCCTCCGACCCGTCTTCATGCAGCAAGCTCGGGGAAGTTGCGCGGAACGGGACGTTCGGCGGGCGACTCGTCGTCCGGTGGGGCCTGGGTGCGTCGGTCGGGGTGGCTCGGGTAGAGTGGTGCCGCCTGCGGGTGTAGTTCAATGGCAGAACATCAGCTTCCCAAGCTGACAGTGCGGGTTCGATTCCCGTCACCCGCTCCAACGCACGAAAGCCCTGGTCAGGACGCGAGTCCAGCCAGGGCTTCGTATTCCGCGGGCCGCGTACGCCTGACGGGCCTCCACGGGCCACTGGCCCACGCTTCCTGCCCGTGTCCTGGGGCTTGCCCGGTGCGCCGGCCGCCGGCATCCTGGCCTTCTTCCGTTCGGCCATCACCGCGTCCCCCACCGCCTGGACGATGGCCCGATCCGCCTCCGAAGGGGCGTGCTGGTAGATCAGGGCGGCCGTGGCCCATCCGACTACAGGCGGCAAGACGAGCAACTATTGCGTCGATCGTGGCAAGACTGGGCAGCCACACTTACACCATGTCCGACTCCGCACGTGGTCTGCTCCTGAAGCACTTCCGATGGATCGAGGGCCACGCTGACGTGTGGGCGATATTCCGCGATGCCACGGCACTCCGTCATGTCGTCGCAGGTCTGGTCGAACCGTTCAGGAACTCGGATGTCACCGCCATCTGTGGGATCGAGTCCCGGGGGTTCCTTCTTGGGGCCGCTGCGGCGGTGGAGTTGGGCGTCGGGTTCATACCAGTGCGCAAGCGTGAAGGGCTGTTTCCCGGCGACAAGATCACCGCGAGAGCCGAACCGGACTACCGCCAACGGTCGCACACCTTGCGCTTGCAGCGATCCTCACTCGGATCAGACGACCGGGTTCTGCTCGTGGATGACTGGATCGAGACAGGCAGCCAGGCGCTCACCACCAGACAGATGGTCGAGCAGTGCGGCAGCAGCTGGGTAGGGTGCAGCGTCCTGGTCGATCAGCTCCCTGACGATCGACGGGCGGCACTCGGCACTGTTATGAGCCTGGTGCGGGCGGATGAGTTGCCGGTGTGGACCGGCTAGCACTCCGTGCGAGGGCCCGGCCTGAGGGCGTGGGGCCCGACCGCTCGCGCGTGGGGCGAACTGTCCACTTTGACCGGTGGGACAACGCGCCCGGCTCGTCGTTCCTAGGCTCTCCCCGGCGAGGCGAGGAAAGCGCCCACTCCGTGGAGAAGAGGCATCCATGACCATGCGTACCAGTCGGGCCATCGCGGCGACGCTCCTTGCGGGTGCCGTCACCGCGGCCGGCCTGCTGACGGGAGCGACTGCCGCCCAGGCCGAGCCGGTGACGGCCGGCACCTTCACGATGACCGGGGACCCCGGCGACTGGGTCACCGGCGGCGCCACCTACAGCTACGACGCCGGGGCGGGAGACCAACTGTCGATCCGCGCCGACGACCTGCTTCGCGGGGTCTACCTGTCGATCAACGGCAGCAACGGTGACTGGTGGTCGATGGAGCTCAAGGCGCCGGCCGGGCAGCAGCTCGCCGTCGGGGACTATCCCGACGCCACGCGCGCGCCGTTCAGCGGCGCGGGCGCCGGCATCGACATCAGCGGCAACGGCCGGGGCTGCAACACCATCACCGGCTCGTTCGTGGTCGCCGATGTGGCGTTCGGCCCGCACGGGTACGTGGAGCGCCTCGACGCCACCTTCGAGCAGCATTGCGAGGGCGGCGAGCCGGCTCTGCGCGGCCGGGTCGTGATCGGCAATCCGCCGCCGCCGGCCCCGCTGGAGTTCACCGTCACGCCGGCGGCGGACGGCGTCTTCAGCAAGCTGAACGGCAAGGCCACGGTGCACGGCACCGTGGTCTGCAACGCGGACGCGACGGTGCAGCTCAGTGGCCTGGTCACCCAGGTCAAGAAGAAGATCATCATCCGTGGTCCGTTCAGCGGCCGGGTCGACTGCGTCGAGGGTGAGACTGCCCAGTGGTCCGCGACGGCGGACCCGACGGGCACCACCCCGTTCCAGAAGGGGAAGGTCGAGGTGACCGGCAACGCCTGGGCGAACGACCCGAACTACGAGGGCGAGATCGTCCAGGTCGAACTCGCACCGACCACGGTGACGCTGACCCGGGCACCGGCCGCCGTCGAAGCTCTCATGTGAGGGCTGGTCGAGGCAGCACGAGGGGCCCGGTCCGAGGGGAGGCAGACCCTGGGGCCGGGCCCCTTGCCGTGCCCCGCGGTGCGACCCGCGCCCGCGTACCATCGTGATCATGAGGTTTGGCATCGTGATCCTGCCCGACCAGCGCTGGTCGGTGGCGCGGCACCGCTGGCGGCGAGCCGACGAGTGGGGCTTCGACCACGCCTGGACGTACGACCACCTGGGCTGGCGCGACCTGGTGGACGGGCCCTGGTTCGACTCGATGACCACGTTGACCGCCGCCGCGACGGTGACCACCCGGATCCGTCTCGGCACGCTCGTCGCCTCACCGAACTTCCGGCATCCGGCGGCCTTCGCCCGGCAGGTGACCGCGTTGGACGACGTCTCCGACGGCCGGGCGCTGCTCGGCCTCGGCGCGGGCGGCATCGGGTTCGACGCCGCCGTCCTCGGCGGTGAGACGCTGCCCCCGCGGCAGCGGGTGGATCGGTTCGCCGAGTTCACCGAGTTGCTCGACGCTGTCCTGCGACAGGACGGCACCACCTGGCGGGGCGAATGGTTCGCGGCGGTCGACGCCCGGAGCAATCCGGGCTGCGTTCAGGAGCCCCGGGTGCCGTTCGTGGTGGCCGCCAACGGCCCCCGGTCGATGCGCATCGCGGCCCGCTTCGGGCAGGGCTGGGTGACCACCGGGCCCGCCGTCGACGAGCTGAACGACTGGTGGACCGGGGTGGCCGAGCTGACCACCCGCCTCGACGCGACCCTGGCGGCGCAGGGGCGTGACCCGGCCAGCCTGGACCGCTACCTCTCGCTGGACTCGGCACCGGTCTTCTCGTTGCGTAGCGCGCAGTTCTTCGCCGATCAGGTGGAGCGGGCGGCGAAGCTCGGCTTCACCGATGTGATCACGCACTGGCCGCGGGAGAGCAGCTGGTACGCCGGTGACGAGGCGGTCCTGGAGGAGGTCGCCACCCGCCTCCTGCCCGAGTTGCGTCGCTGAAGCTGGGCGCCGTCCGCCAGATGGGCGCAGGCCGGCGCGGGCTGCGAGCCGAATGGCCGCTCAGGTGCCGAGGTCGCCGGTGGCGATGCCGCCAGCTCCGGCGGACACCAGGCGGAAGCGTACGCAGGCGATCTCGCTGTCGTCGGTGACCGGGGTGCCGACGCGGGACCAGTAGGCGGCGTGTCCGGCCCGCCATTCCTCGATCGAGCGGTCGCCCTCCCCCTCGGCGCGGGCGAAGTCCCACGGCACCTCGGCGAACCGGGTCACCTCGATGTCGGTCACCTGGACGACGGCCACCAACCCGTCGGCGTCATCGACGAGGGCCAGCCGTTCTCCGACGTGCTCAAGTTCCTCGCCCTCATCGGCGTACTCGCTGAGCAGGCCGGCGGTGGCGGTCTTCACGCCGGCCAGCACAAGGGTGTTGAGGCGCGCCCGTAGCTCACCGGGGGTGCCGAGAGCCAGCGCGCGGAGTCCGCCGATCCGTGGCCACATCGTGTCGAGGCTACCGCTCGATCGCCGGCATCCGGTGCAGCCTGAGTGAGTCGTCCCGGAAGGGTGCGAATGGGGGTACGGTCGATGGCCGACGACAAGGAGATGTCCATGGCGGACCGACGTGCGGTGCTCATCCCGGGACGCGGGTACGACACCCGGTACCCCCTCTTTCTCTACCTGGGCGAGGCGCTGCGCCGGGTCGGTTTCGGGCTGCACGGGATCTCCTGGGAGGTGCCGGAGGACTTCGACATCGACACCATCGGCAGATGGGTGTGTGACCAGGTCTCCCCGACCTTGAACGAGCGGACGGACCTGTTGGTCGGCAAGTCGCTCGGCACCCTCGCCGCACCGCTCGCGGCCGTCCGGGGGCTGCCCGCGGTCTGGCTCACCCCGTCGCTGCACCGCGGCGACGTGGTCGACGCGCTGCGCCGGGCCACCGCGCCGTTCATCCTGGTCGGTGGCACCGCCGACTCGTCCTGGGACGGCGGAATCGCCCGGCGTCTCACCCCGCACGTGTTGGAGATCCCCGGCGCCGATCACGCGCTGATGGTGCCCGGCCCGCTGGCCCGCTCAGCCGAGGCGCTCGGCCAGGTCTGCACCGTGGTCGAGGACTTCGTCCGCTGACCCCGTTCATGAGGCCGTTGTCGCGCCACGCCGGAGCGAGGGGCAGCGACATCATGAGCAGCGGGATGAAGCGGGGGTCAGCCGGGAAGGTCGGGCGTGGTGAGGAGTGCGGTGATTCGTAGGGTGGCCGCCAGGGCTGGTGGACAGGTGGCGACCACGGCGGCGGTGCCGACCGGGTCGGCGCCCCGGGCCGCACAGATCTCGTAGATCGCGCGCACCTGAGCGCCGGTGTCGACCCAGTCGTCAACCACCAGCACCCGGTCGCCCGGACCCAGGTGCCGGTCACGCACCGCGAGGTCCAGCCGTCGACCGCGAAAGTCGGGGGGACTCTGCGCCCAGGTCAGCGAGCCGGCAGGCAACCGTCCGTCCCCCGGCTTGTGCGCCGCCACGAATCCCACGCCGAGGGCGGTGGCCGCCAGCGGCCCGAGCAGGAACCCGGTGACCGCCGGGGAGACGACCACCGTGGGCCGAGCCGCCCGGAACGGCGCGACCAGCGCAGGCCCCAGCTCGGCGAGCGTCGCCGGATCCCGCCACCACCCGGAGGTGTCGCTGACCAGGTGGCTCGCGCCCGGGCCGGGGTCGATCCACCCGAACAGCTCGATGAGGCGTCTGCTCAGCTCAACGGCCATGTCACCATCCTGCGTCACCCGCCAGTCGAACACCGGCCCTCCCGGCCCACCACGACTCGGATGATCGGCTTCACGTATCACCGCAATTGCGGTCAAAGCGCCATGATCACGTTGACTTCGGAAGTGCTTCTCTCGTTATGGTCCGACCCGGTTTGACCCGCTGAGAAAGGACCGGGCCGGTGGCTGGTAAGCACTCCCGTACCCGCAGGTTCACCTCGCCGGCCGGTCTCACGGCCAGCGCTGTGGTGGCGGTCGCGCTCGCCGTCGGCGGCACCGTCGGCGCCGTACGACTGACCGCCGACGCGGAGCCGGCTCGACCGGCCGCGATCGACCTGTCGCCCACCCTGGAAACGAGCGCCCCCACGACCAGCTCGCCGACCGCGTCGCCGACTCCCAGCGCCAGTGCCTCGCCGAGCCCGACGGTGAGCCCGACGCCGAGTCGTACCGTCCAGGCGCCGTCGCGGAGCAAGCAGCGTACGGCCAGCCCGAAGCCGAAGCCGACGGCCAAGAAGACGACGGCCCGCCCGGTGGTCGACACCGGCTCCTGCGGCGCGTCCTTCTACTGGCAGGGTCAGATGACCGCCAACGGCGAGACGTTCGACCCGGAGGGAATGACGGCCGCCCACAAGACCCTGCCCTTCGATACGAAGGTGCGGGTGACCAACCCGGCCAACGGCAAGTCGGTAATCGTCCGGATCAACGATCGCGGTCCGTTCATCGAGGGGCGTTGCCTGGACCTGGCCCGGGCCGCGTTCGCCGAGATCGCGTCACTCGATCTCGGTCACATCGAGGTCCGCTACGAGGTGCTCGGCTGACGCGGTGGAGCGCCGCGATCGGCTCCGGCTCCGGACCCTCGTGGCCAGATCCGTGTCGTTCGAGGGGCCAGGCTCATTCTTTCGCTCACGTACATCGGGCATGCTGTCGGATGTACGCACGCAACTCCTCCAGCCGGGCCGCGGCCCGCTGAGCCCCGGATCCCGCGCCGGCCTCGGCGCGGCCCTCGTCCTGCTCGCAATCGTGTCCGCGGTCGAGTTGGCCGACGGCCGTTCGGCGAACTACATCGCGCTGATGGTTGCCGCGCCGTTCCTGGCCGCCGCGCTCGCCTCCTGGCGGATCGTGCTCGGCGTCGGCGCCGCCGCCTCCGTGCTGGGGGCGACCTTCGCCCTGGCCGAGCGGACGGTCTCGGTCGCCACGGCCGTCGCCGTGGCCGGCATCGCGTTGGGTACGGGTATCGCGGGGGCGGTTGCGGCGGTACGGCAGCGGCAGGCGGAGCAGATCGCCGAGCTGTCGAAGCTGGCCATGGTGGCTCAACAGGCGGTGCTGCGCCCGCTCGGTCCTCGGGTGGGCGCTCTTTCCGTGGCGGGTCGGTACATATCGTCGACCGCCACGGCCGAGATCGGCGGCGACCTCTACGAGGCTATCGAAACTCCGTACGGCGTTCGGATGATCATTGGGGATGTGCGCGGCAAGGGGCTGGAGGCGGTCCGGCTGGCGAGCATCGTCCTCGGCTCGTACCGGCACGTGGCGTACGAGCGGGCCGATCTGCGGGCCGTGGTGACGGATCTGGACCGGGCAGTGGCGCGCAACGTCGGTGACGAGGACTTCGTCACGGCCGCGTTGGTCGAGGAGCGCGGTGGCACGCTCACCATCGTCAACTGTGGACATCCCGCTCCGCTGCTGCTGCGTCGCGGCGCGGTGATCTCGCTTGAGCCGCCGGCACCGGCGCCGCCGCTGGGCTTCATGCCGGTGGTCCGGCCACGGGTGGAGCGGCTGGAGCCGGGTGACCGGTTGCTGCTGTTCACCGATGGGCTCGGCGAGGCACGGCGGGACGGCGAGTTTTTCCCCACTGCGGATCGGGCCTGGCGGCTGCTCGGGCACGGTACGGTCGGTGACGGCCTCGCCTCCCTGGAGACCGCACTTGTCGAATGGGTGCACGGCCGGCTCGACGACGACATCGCGCTGGTCCTGATGGAGTACACGGGCTCGCCGGGCAAGGCAACGGCGGCGGTACCGAGTTGGGAGGTCGGTGCGGCCGAAGGGTGATCACCTTGAGGGCCTCGCAGGTGAACCTGAACGGCAGGTGTGTAATGCCTGTCACTATCAGGATCGACTTGTCGCTGCCTACCCGCGAGTAATAGAGTCAGGGTTACTGATCGGTAACACCTGTCCGGAAGCGGGGCCAGCGACATGACCCACTACAAGAGCAACCTTCGGGACCTCGAATTCAACCTGTTCGAGGTGTTCGGAGCGGACCGGGCGTTCGGCCAGGAGCCGTACTCCGACCTCGACGTCGACACCGCGCGGAGCTTCCTCGCCGAGGTCGACCGGCTGGCTCGGCAGGACCTGGCCGCCAGTTACCAGGACAGCGACCGCAACCCGCCGGTCTTCGACCCGGCCACGCACAGCGCGCCCCTGCCGGAGTCGTTCAAGAAGTCGTACCGGGCGTTCATGGAGTCCGAGTTCTGGCGCCTGGACCTGCCCGCGGAGCTGGACGGCACCAACGCCCCCCGGGCGCTGTGGTGGGCGCTCGCCGAGCTGGTGCTCGGCTCGAACGCGCCGGTCTGGATGTACGCCTCCGGCCCGTCCTTCGCGCACGTGCTGCACGTGGAGGGCACCGAGCAGCAGAAGAAGTGGGCCAAGCTCTTCATCGACCAGCAGTGGGGCTCCACGATGGTGCTCACCGAGCCGGACGCCGGCTCGGACGTGGGCGCTGGCCGGGCACGGGCGATCCCGCAGCCGGACGGCTCGTGGCACATCGAAGGTGTCAAGCGCTTCATCACCTCCGGTGAGCACGACCTGAGCGACAACATCGTCCACTACGTACTCGCCCGCCCGGTCGGGGTGGAGGGCGTGGGTGGCCCCGGCACCAAGGGCCTGTCGCTGTTCGTCGTCCCGAAGTACCACTTCGACGAGAACACCGGCGAGCTGGGCGAGCGCAACGGCGTCTTCGCCACAAACGTCGAGCACAAGATGGGCCTGAAGGTCTCCAACACCTGCGAGATCACCTTCGGCGAGCACGGCGTACCGGCCAAGGGCTGGTTGCTGGGCGAGAAGCACGACGGCATCCGGCAGATGTTCATGATCATCGAGTACGCCCGAATGATGGTCGGCACGAAGGCCATCGCCACCCTGTCCACCGGTTACCTCAACGCGTTGGAGTACGCCAAGAACCGGGTGCAGGGCGCCGACCTGACCCAGATGGCGGACAAGACGGCCCCCCGGGTGGCCATCACCGCGCACCCCGACGTGCGCCGCTCGTTGCTGCTGCAGAAGTCGTACGCCGAGGGTCTGCGGGCCTTGGTCCTCTACACCGCCACCTGGCAGGACAAGGTCGCCATTGCGGAGGCGGCCGGCGACGAGAAGGCCATCAAGCTGGCCAAGCGGGTCAACGATCTGCTCCTCCCGCTGGTCAAGGGCGTCGGCTCGGAGCGGGCGTACGAACTGCTCGGGCACGAGTCGCTGCAGACCTTCGGTGGCTCCGGCTTCCTCCAGGACTACCCGCTGGAGCAGTACGTCCGGGACGCCAAGATCGACACGCTGTACGAGGGCACCACGGCCATTCAGAGCCTCGACCTGATCTTCCGAAAGATCGTTCGGGACAACGGCAAGGCACTGATGGCCGTGGCCGGCGAGATCCAGGAGTTCATCGCCACCGAGGGGGGCAACGGCCAGCTCAAGGAGGAGCGCCAGGCGCTCGGCAAGGCGCTCGCCGAGATCCAGAACATGCTCGGCGTGATGACCGGCTGGTTGGGTGAGGCGCAGGGTGGGGACACCCGGGCGCTGTACAAGGTCGGGCTGAGCAGCCGGCGGTTCCTGCTGGCCCTCGGTGACGTGGTCGTCGGCTGGCTGCTGCAGAAGCAGGCCGACGTGGCGCTGAAGGCGCTCGCCGGTGAGGTGACGGCGGCGGACAAGGCGTTCTACACCGGAAAGGTGGCCGCTGCCCGGTTCTTCGCCCGCGAGGTGCTGCCCCGCACCGGCGCCGACCGCCGCATCATCGAAGGCACCGACCTAGACGTAATGGACCTCCCCGAAGAAGCCTTCTAACCCCCACCCCCACCCCCACCCCCACCCCACCCCAACCCGGTCTCGTTGATCATGAGGTTAGCGGCAGTTTGAGAGATCAACATCGCCGCTAACCTCATGATCAACCCCTTGGTCGTGGGGGTGAGGGGTGGGGTAAGTGGGGGGTGGGTGGGTATGCGGTGCGGACCAGTCCGAGTACGCCCAGAGCAACCGCACGGGGGAGTGCCGCGCACATGGGCATAGGTAGTGGGATCTTCCTGATCGCGATCGGCGCGATCCTGACCTTCGCCATCCGGGCCAACGTCTGGTGGGTCGACCTGCGGGCGGTCGGTTGGGTCTTCATCCTGGCCGGGCTGGCCGTGTTGCTCACCACGCTCTGGTTCTGGCAGGACCGCCGCAAGCGGGCCCGGACGTTGATCGTGGAGGAGAACCGGCTCTCGCATCCGACCGCGATGATGCCGCCACCGCCCGATCCACCACCACCGACCGCACCGCCGAGCTGAGCGACCGTCTCCGCCCACACCGCACGCGAGCCTAGCCGCGTGCGGTGTGCCGCGTCTCGATTGCGGCCGCGCCGCGGCTCAGTTCCGCCCAGGGCAGGGCCGTCCGGTGCACCACGAGACCGCCGGTACGCAGCCCTTCCGGATCGGCCCGAACCGGATCGAGCAGTTCGGACAGCAGGGATACACCAGGATTGTGGGCAATCAACAGGACCGTGGTCGCGGTCGGTGACACCTGCCGGATCAGGTGCAGCAGGTCTTCCGGATGCGCCTCGTAGGCGTCCGGTTCGTAGCGGATCACCGGAGCCGGACCTGCGGGACCGCTCTCCGGCGGTGAGCCGGTGATCCCCAACTGGACGGCGTGCCACGTCTGTCTGGTTCGTACAGCCGCCGAGCAGAGCACCACGTCCGGCAGCAGCCCGTGCCGAGCCAGCCACGCCCCGGCCGCCGCGGCGTCCGCCCGGCCGCGAGCGGCCAGCGGGCGTTCGATGTCGGGACCGTCCGTGGTGGGCTGTTCGGCCTTGGCATGCCGCAGTAGCACCAGTGTCCGCTCGTCGTGCGGGCTGTCCGTCATGTCTCCAGCTTGCCGGATTGGCGATCTCCGTGCCGGGGTAAGTCGATCGGTGCCGCAACCTCATCCGTGGCCGCGGCGGAGTGGAATGCCAGCTTCGATAGCCAAGGAGGCGACGAGATGGGCATCGGTGGCAGTATTTTCCTGATCGCGCTGGGCGCGATCTTCGCGTTCGCCGTGGAGGCGGACCTGGGCTGGCTCAACCTGAGCGTCGTCGGCTGGGTGCTTATGCTCGCGGGCGTCGCCGGGCTGATCGTGACCCTCTACTACTGGAACTCGCGTCGCCGTACGGTCGTCGCGCCGGTGCGCGAGGAACGGGTGGTGGCCGAGCGCGCCGTGCCGGTTCGGGACGACCGGGTGGTCCAGGAGTACCGCGAGGTGCGCCGGCCCGGTCCCACGATCTGACCTTCAGGACCCAGCCCGATGGACCCAGCGGGGGTGGTGAGCGACGAGGCTCACCACCCCCGCTGTCGTTGTGCGCCGGCTCAGGCGAACAGTGCGAAGTAGATGGCGATGTGGTGGCAGATCGCAGCGACCAACGTGCAGGCGTGGAAGAACTCGTGGTGGCCGAAGACGGTGGGCCACGGATTGGGGCGGCGTAGCGCGTAGAAGACTGCGCCCACGGTGTAGATCGCGCCGCCCACGGCGAGCAGCACCAGTGCGGTGACGCCGCCCTGGTGGAGGATGTCGGGCAGCATCGCCACGGACACCCAGCCGAGGGCGAGGTAGAGCGGCGCGGAGATCCACCGGTTGGCGTGTGGCCAGATCAGCTTGAGCGCCACACCGCCCAGGGCACCGCCCCAGACGATCGACAGCATCATGACGGCGGCCCGGGTCTCCAGCAGCAGCAGGCAGAACGGGGTGTACGTGCCGGCGATGAACAGGAAGATCATCGAGTGGTCCATCCGGCGCATGACCGCGTAGCCGCGGGTCGACCACACCCGACGGTGGTACAACGCGCTGGTGCCGAAGAGACCGCAGACGGTGAAGCTGTAGATGGCCGAGCTGAGCAGGGGGGTCCAGCCCGGGCGGGTGGCGGCGATCGAACAGAGCACGATGCCGCAGACCAGGGCGACGAAGAACGCGTACGTGTGCAGCCAGCCGCGCATCCGGGGTTTCCCGATGTCGACCGGCTTGAGCCGGGGGCGTGCTGAGGTGGTCACGTCCTTAGGTTACGGCAGCGTAGGTTACTTTCGGGTAGTGCAACTGGTCACGCTGTCCGACCAGTGGCCGACGCGAAAGCATCCACTCGTCCGGGAGGATGGCGGAATGCGGATCAGACCGGTCGGCACGCACGCCCTCCTGCTCGACCTCGCGCCACCGGAGGAAAGAGATCCCGCAACGCCGACGAGCCAGGGCGCCGAGGTGGCCGCCACCGTCGAGGCGTGGCGGGCGGAGCTGTGGCACCGCCGCGAGCTGGGCGAACTGGTCGCCGTCGAGATCGTGCCGGCCGCCACCACCGTGTTGCTCGACGGCGTACCCGATCCACCGGCCACCGCCGCCCTGATCGCCGGATGGACCGCCTCCGCCCCGCCCGCCGGAACAACGACGGCGGCACCCACCGCCGCGTCCGCCCCTCTCGTCGAGGTGCCCGTCAACTACGCCGGAGCAGACCTCCCCCGGGTTGCCGATCACTGGCGCACGGACGTACCCGGCGTGGTGCGTCGCCTGCGGGACACCGAGTTCCAGGTCGCCTTCTGCGGTTTCGCGCCCGGCTTCGGGTACCTCACCGGGCTGCCGGCCGAGCTGGCGGTGCCCCGGCTGCCGACGCCCCGGCAACGGGTGCCGGCCGGTTCGGTCGCCCTGGCCGGCCGGTACGCGGGCATCTATCCCACCGCGTCCCCGGGCGGCTGGCTGCTGGTCGGGCGGACCGAGGTGACCCTCTTCGACGTGACGGCGGACCCGCCGGCCCTGCTCAGCCCCGGCACCCGGGTCCGGCTGGTGGAGCGGTGAGCGGCACCCTCGAAGTGCTCCGGGCCGGGGCGTTGACCACCGTGCAGGACCTCGGCCGGCCCGGCTGGGCACACCTCGGCGTACCCCGTTCCGGTGCCCTCGACCCGGCGGCGCTGCGCCTAGCCAACCGCCTGGTCGGCAATCCGGAGCACGCGGCCGGGCTGGAGATCACCCTGACCGGCTGCGAGCTGCGGCCCACCCGAGCCACCACCGTCGCCGTCGTCGGTGCCGAGACAGACGTTCGGGTCGGCCAGCGCCCCGGTGACACCGGCCGCCCGCTGGCCGTACCGGGCGGTGCCCTGCTGCGCATCGGCCCGGCCCGACAGGGCCTGCGCTGCTGGCTCGCGGTGGCCGGTGGCATCGCCGTCACACCGGTGCTGGGCAGCCGCTCCACCGACACCCTCGCCGGGCTCGGACCGGCGCCGCTGCGCGACGGTGACCTGCTGCCGCTGGGCACCCCCGCCAACCCGCCCGCCCCGGTCGACGTCACCATGCCGGTGGCGTCCCCGACGGAGTTGCGGCTGACCGTGCGGCTCGGTCCTCGGCACACCTGGTTCACCCCGGCGGCACTGGACCGGCTGCTCGGCACGGCGTACCAGGTGAGTCCCCTGAGCAACCGGGTCGGCGCGCGCCTGAGCGGCGCGCCGCTGCCCCGCGCGGTGGCCGGGGAACTGCCCAGCGAAGGAGTCGTCCTCGGCGCGGTGCAGGTGCCGGCGGACGGCCAACCACTGATCTTCCTCGCCGATCACCCCACCACCGGCGGATACCCGGTCATCGCGGTGGTGGACGACGTGACCCCGCTCGCGCAGGCCCGTCCAGGCACTACGGTGAGATTTCATGGACCTCAACGCTGACCTCGGCGAGGGCTTCGGCATCTGGCGTCTCGGTGACGACCAGGCCCTGCTGAACCTGGTCACCTCCGCCAACGTCGCCTGCGGCTTCCACGCCGGGGATCCGGCCACCATGCGCCGGGTCTGCGCCGCCGCCGCGGAGCGGGGAGTCGCCGTCGGAGCCCAGGTCGGGTACCGGGACCTCGCCGGCTTCGGCCGACGGCACATCGAGTACGAGTTCGCGGAACTGCGCGACGAGGTGCTCTACCAACTCGGCGCGCTCAACGCGTTCTGCCGGGCGTACCGCACCCGGGTTCGCTACCTCAAGCCCCACGGGGCGCTCTACCACGCGGCAGCCAGCGAGGAACTGCCGGCGGCGGCCCTGCTGGCCGCCCTCGAAGACTTCGACCCGGAGCTGCCCGTCCTCTGCCCGCCCGGGTCGGTGCTCGCCCAACTCGCCCAGGGCGCCGGCGTCCGGGTGGTGGCCGAGGGCTTCGCCGACCGGAACTACCTGCCCAACGGTCGTCTGGTCCCGCGCACCTCGCCGGACGCGTTGGTCACCGATCCGCAGGAGGTCGCCCGCCGGGCGGTACGGATGGCCACCGAGCGGGTCGTGGTCACCGTCGACGGCGGTACGGTCCCGTGCGTGGTGGAGTCGGTCTGCCTGCACGGCGACAGCCCCGGCGCGGTGGGCGCCGCGGAACTCGTCCGTGCCGCCCTCGTCGACGCCGGGGTCACCCCCGCCCCGTTCGCCTGAGGCGCGAGCAGGGCACCGTGGTCGGGCGTCAGCCGGCGTCCATGCCGCGCAGGACCAATGGCAGCCGGCCGGCGCCGCCGTCGACCACCCGCACCGGTACGCCCCAGTCCTGCCGGGTCAGGTGGCAGGCCGCGTGCTCCACGTCGGCGTCACAGGTGGCCGCCTGGGCGGTCACCTGAAGCACCCCGTCGGGCACCGATCCGTCGATCACCAGACGCCGGGACAGGTCGGTGCCGGTGCCCGCCCCCTCAACCAGCAACTCCGGCGGCGACGCGGAGACGACGAGCCGGGTGGATGGTCCGAAGGTGTCGTCCAGCTTCTGCCCGGGGGCCGGGGTGAAGACGACGTCCAGCACGACCTCGCCCGAGGCCAGCTCCGTCGGCTTGCGCTCGGTACGGTGCCGTGGACCGTCGACAGTCTCCGCGCCGGCTGCCGAGAGCGCGCCGGGTGCCAGCCGGGTGATCCGGTGCGCCGCCGACTCCACCACCAGCACCGCGCCGTCGGCGGTGAGCACCAGGTCGCTGGGCTCGGCCAGGCCACTGGCGACGGTGGCGACCCGATCGCTGGCCGGGTCGTACCGCCGTACCGCGCCGTTGTAGGTGTCCGCGATCAGGACCGAGCCGTCGGGCAGGGCGCAGACGCCGAGCGGGTGCTGTAGCCGGGCCTCCGCTGCCGGCCCGTCCACGTGCCCGAAGTCGAACAGGCCCTGACCCACGGCGGTACCCAGCACGCCGTTCTCGACGTAGCGGACGGCGCTGGTCTCGCTGTCGGCGACCCAGAGCCGGTTGCCGTCGGTGGAGACGGCGAGCCCGGACGGCTGGGCCAGCCATGCTTCGGCCAGCGGCCCGTCGCGCAGCGCCTCCACCGTGGTGCCGGCGTACATGCCGGCGGTGCGCTTGATCGGGTCGAACCACCAGAGCTGGTGGATGCCGGCCATGGCGATGACGACCTTGTCGTCGTACCAGGCGAGATCCCAGGGTGAGGAGAGGTCGACCGATCGGGCGTCGTGCGCGTGGTCGTCGACCGTCGACCGCCACTGCCGTCCGGTGCCGGCCACGGTGAGCACCTCGCCGGTGGCCAGCCGTACGCCCCGCAGCAGGTGGTTGACGGTGTCGGCGACCACCAGGTCGTAGCCGGCGACCTCGGCGACGGGTGGCGGCAGCAGACACAGCCCCTGCGGCTCGGAGAAGGTCGCGGCACCGGCGGAACCGTCGGTCCGGCCCCGCTCGCCGGTGCCGACGGTACGGACGACGGTCTCGGCGTCGGCGGCCAACTCGACCAGGCGGTGCCGCGCCGAGTCGGAGACCAGCAGGCCACCCTCGGGCAGGGCCACCGCCTTGCCCGGGAAGCGGAGGGTGGTTTCCGGCTCGGCGACCGGGACGTACGGACCGTCGCCCCGGTGCAGCGTGCCCTTGGCCTCGTGGGTGGCGATCAGGTCGTCGATCAGCCGGGTCAGCCCGTCCGCGTGGCCCTCACCCGCCATGGTGGCCACCACGTACCCCTCCGGGTCGATCACCGCGAGGGTCGGCCAGGCACGGGCCGCGTACTGCTGCCACATGTCCAGCTCAGGATCGTCGAGGACGGGGTGGTGCACGCCGTACCGCTCGACGGCGGCGGCCAGCGCGTCGGCGTCCTTCTCGTGCTCGAACTTCGGCGAGTGCACCCCGATCACCACGAGAACGTCGGCGTACTTCTGCTCAAGGGGGCGCAACTCGTCGAGCACGTGCAGGCAGTTGATGCAACAGAAGGTCCAGAAATCCGCGATGACGATCTTGCCTCGCAGGTCGGCGAGCGTCAGCTGCCGCCCGCCGGTGTTCAACCAGGCCCGGCCCCGAAGCTCGGGCGCCCGCACGCGTGCACTCATGCCCCCATCGTGCCCTACCGGCAGCGGCCAGCCGGCTCGAAGGGGAGGGAGCCGGGCTCGGTCGAGGTCGGCCGGGCAGGAAAGAGGCGGGGCCACGGTTGCCCGTGACCCCGCCGTCGAGTGTGCGGCAGATCAGCCGCCGGTCGACTCCTTCAGGCAGAGCACCGGGTTGGCGGTGGCGCCGCGGAGGTCCACGTAAGGCATGGCCGGGTCGGGGCACTTGTCCTTCGACTCGACCTTGGACACCACGCTGAAGGCTTCCGGATCGGCGCAGTCGACAGCCACGGCGGTCTCGCCGGAACGCTTGACGCACGAGCCGACCGGCGGGTCGAAGGCATTCGAGTCGTCCGAACCACCGACCATGCCGAGGAGCATCAGCAGGCCGAGCGGAATGGCCAGGATGAGCACGGCGGCGACCAGCACCGCGGCGAGTACCCGCCCGTTGCGTACCTTCGGTGCCGGAGTTTCCGGCGCCGGCTCAGCGACCGGCTTGAACGCGTCGAAGCGCCCCTGCTCCGCCTCGCCCGACCCGCCGCCCGGACCCGGGCTCCACGGTGGTGCGGACTGCGGCGGCGGGGGGAACGCCGAGTTGTGCTCGCTGCCCGGCTCGGACCGGACGGGAGAGCCGTAGGCGCCGCCCGGGCGCTCGGACGGCCCGCCGAACGGGTCGTTGCCCGGCCCGCCGAACGGGTCACGGGGTGCGCCGCCGAACGGGTCGGCCGGGCGTTCCGGCTCGGCGTGCGGCCGTACGCCGTTGACCGGCCGGTTGGCCGGAGGCGCGTCGATGAAGGACGGTATCCCCGGCGGGAACGCGGGTGGAGCAGCCGGCGAAGCCGGGGCGACCGGACCGGCGAAGGCGTTCGGCCCGCCCATCGGCGGCTCCCGGTCGGCGAAGCGGGGCTCCGGGGTCTGCTCGAACCGCTCCGGGCCCTGATCGCCGCGCGCCCCAGCCTGGTCGACGTCGAACCGCCCCGGGCTCTGGTCGAAGCGGGGTACCAGGGGTTGCTCGCCGTGCTCCTGGGCCGGTTCCTCGGTGTGCTCGGGGCGGGCCGGTCGGCCGTACACCCGTGGTTGTGGCGCGGGTGAATTGGTCGGACGAACCGCGTGGTCGGCCGGGGGCATGACCCGGCTGGACAGTGGCACGGAGGCGCTCGCCGCGACACCGCCGCCGGCTGGCGGAGCGGCCCGGCCCTCGGCCTCCGGAGAGGTGCGCGGTGCCGGGATGACCGGGGACTGCGGCTCGTCGTGCCGGGGCTCGGGGTGGCCCCAGGCCGCGCCGCCGGCCGGCTGATCGTTGACCGGGCGGCCAGGAGGTCCGGCTGGGTCGTCGGTGAACGGCGTGGGCTGGGCGAATTCTGCCGGCGGTGTGGCGGCCAGGCTGGCACCCGGCACCCGCTGCTCCTGGGGAGGCAACGGCACCATGTTGGCGGGGGAGATACCCGGGCCGGGTGCGGGCTGGTAGACCGCGTCCTCGGACCGGCCCGCGTCGGGTTCGGAGGTGGTTCGGGGTGCGGCGGGATCCGCCGCCTGACCCCATGCCTCACCGGGTGCCCACGGCTCGATGTCCGGCACGGACCGATCGGCGGCGGTGCGGGACGGCAGCGGCTCGGCGGACGGGCTCCAGGACGGTGGCGGGCCGGCAGCCGGGTTGCCTCCGGCCCAGCCGGCCGGTTCCTCCCGTGCGGGTGTGGCCCACTCGGGCTGCGCCGGCCGGTCACCGCCCGAGTGCCAGCCCTCGGCCGGCTGCTCGGCCCAGCCGCCCCCGGCGGGCTCCCGTCGCTGGCCGGTCGCCCAGCCGGACTGCTCCGGCTGCTCGGCCGGCCATGCCTCGGCGCGTGACGGCCCGTCGGTGGGCCGCTGCTGCTGGCCCGCGTCCGGGGCCGGCACCTGAGCGCTGGCCCGAGCTGCCGGCTCGCGGGCCGGGGGTGGCTGATCGGCCTGCGCCCAGGTCGGTTGGGGCTGACCTGAGGTCGCGGCCCAGCCGGGAGTCTGGTCGTCGGCACTCGGCGCGCCGGCCCAGTCAGGCTGCTGGCCACCGGCCCACCCAGTGGCCGCTGCCGGGTTGGACTGGCCCGGGGCGGGCTGCCCGCCGGCCCAGCCCGGCTGACTTGTGGCCGGCTGGTTGGCAGCCCAGTCGGGCTGACTTGTGGCCGGCTGGTTGGTAGCCCAGTCGGGCTGACTCGGGGCCGGTTGGTTCGGCGTCCATTCGGCGGGTTGCGCGGAGTCCCCAGTGGCGGGATCCGTGGCCCAGGCGGGCCCGGCCTGGGCGCCGTTTGCCCAGGCGGGCCGATCCGATGTGGGCGGTGTGGCCGGTGCCCAGCCGGGGGCGGGCTGCTGCGGCTGGTCCCCCTGGGACGCCCAGTCCGGCTGGTTGCCGGCGGGCTGGTCCCAACTGCCGGGTGTGGGTTCCGCCTGCCGGGTCGCCTGGGCGCTGCCCCACGCATTGCCCTGCTGGTTGACCCAGGCTGGTGCGGACGTGTCCGGGCGGGCGGGTGGTGGCGGCGCCCAACCGAGGTCGGGGGCGGATGCGCCGTACCCGTTGTCCTGCTGAGCCGGTCGGTCGCCGTACGGCGCCGATCCGCCGCCGCCCGGCGGCACCTCGTCCGGCTCCTGGCCGGGGCGGTGCGGGCCCTCGGACGTCATGCGTGCGCCTCCTCCATCACATGTCGGCCGCCGTCGCCGATGGTCTCGGCAGGGCAGCCGGCGGTGCCGGCGTACCGGCTGTGCCGGCTCCCCGCACCGTATCCCGGTCGCCGCCGGTGGGCTTCCGGGGAGCTTCGGCCATCACTGTCCGTCGCCGGGCGGTGTCGAGGTGCTTCTATCGCCTCGACCTGTCCCCGAGTGCGGACGACGACCGAGCCCCACCGTACCGGGCGCTGCGTCGGGGCGGTATCCCGGTGTCAGCGGCGGTCGGAACGCCGACGACCCGCCCGGTTCGCCCGGGCGGGTCGTCGATCTGGAGGAGGCGGATAACGTCGTGTGGCGTCAGTGCATGTGACGCTGGGCGATGGCGAGGATCTCGTCGCGAACCGCGGGCGAACTGGCGGAGCGCAGGGCCCGCTCGATGGCGCGGGCGCGGCGGCTGGCGTCGCGGCGGTTGCGGATTCGCTCGATCATGCTCATGGTGTCTCTCCTCCTGGGCTATTCGGTTGTCGTTCCGTCGTCCCCTCTATTGAAGCGCACCACGCTCGGGTTCGCCAGCGATTATTAGGTGAGCTGAGCCACCAGCCTAAGAATCTTAGGCAAGCAGTACCGAACGCCACCTCTTTCTTCATCAAACGGCAACGGCCGGTGTGCCGGGCGTCAACCCGTGGCACACCGGCCGTCGCCGTCGTCGCGCGTCAGGTCCAGGCGAGCAGGGCCGCCTCCGGATCGGCGAGGAAGTCGCCCACGTCGCGGAGGAACTTCGAGCCCAGCTCACCATCGATGATCCGGTGGTCGAAGGAGAGGCCGAGCGTGGTGACCAGGCGCGGCTTGACCTTGCCCTTGTGGACCCAGGGCTGTTCGCGTACCGCACCGAAGGCCAGGATCGCCGACTCGCCCGGGGGCAGGATCGGCGTACCGGTGTCCACCCCGAACACCCCGACGTTGGTGATCGTCAGAGTGCCGCCGGACATGTCGGCCGGCGAGGTCTTGCCGGCCTTGGCGGTCTGCACCAGGTCGGTCATCGCCTCGGCGAGCTCGCGCAGGGTCAACCGGCCGGCGTCCTTGATGTTCGGCACGATCAGACCGCGTTCGGTGGCCGCCGCGATGCCGAGGTTGACGTACTCCTTGACGACGATCTCGTCGCCGGCCCAACTGGAGTTGACCATCGGATGCCGCCGGACCGCCAGCAGCACCGCCTTGGCGACCAACAGCAGCGGCGAGACCCGTACGTCACGCCACTCCCGCCGCCCACGCAGCCGGTCCAGCGCCTTCATGGCCCGGGTCACGTCCACGGTCAGGAACTCGGTGACGTGCGGAGCGGTGAAGGCCGAGCGGGACATGTTCTCGGCGGTGAGCTTGCGTACGCCCTTGACCGGAATGCGCTGCTCGCGGTCCGCGCCGAAGCTCGCGGCCGAGCTGACCGAGGTGGTGACCGTCACCGGTTCGGCCGCCGCCGGGGCCGCCGCCCGCTGTACGTCCTCCCGAGTGATCGAACCCGACGGACCGGACCCGGTCAGCGTGCCCAGGTCGACTCCCAGGTCCTTGGCGAGCTTGCGAACCGGTGGCTTGGCCAGCACCGGTCCGCTGCTCCGACCGTTGCCGTTGACCGCCGGCGCGGACGTGGGCTGGACCGGCGCCGGAACGACCCGCGCCGGGCTGACCTGGACCGGTGCGGCCGGCGCCGGTGCGGCCGCGGCCGGGGTGGTGTCCTTGCGGGGACGGCGCTTCGCCGCCGTGGTGCGCGGACCGTAACCGACCAGAACGGCGGTACGGCCGCCCGGGGCGGGACCGCCGATCAGGCCCGGCTCGACCGCACCCTCGGTCGGCGCGACCTCGACGGCGGCCAACGACGCCGCCGACGGCGCGGGCAGGTCAGTGGTGGGCGCACCGGTGGTGGACTGCTCCACCGGACCGGCGCCCGGGTCGGTGTCGATCGCGATGATCGGGGTGCCGACCTCGACCGTGGAGCCCTCCGGGTGGAAGATCGCCTGGACCTGACCGGCCCACTTCGCCGGAATCTCCACGGCCGCCTTGGCCGTCTCCACCTCGACGATCGGCTGGTTCAGCTCGATCGTGTCGCCCACCTTGACCAGCCAGGCGAGGATCTCGCCCTCGGTCAGGCCCTCGCCCAGGTCGGGCAGGTTGAATTCCTTGATCCGCGACATGCCGCTCACCAGCCGAAGGTGCGGTCGACGGCGTCGAGCACCCGGTCGAGATCGGGAAGGTACTCCTCCTCCACCCGGGCTGCCGGGTAAGGGGTGTCGAAGCCGGCCACCCGCAGCACCGGCGACTCCAGCGAGTAGAAGCACTCCTCGGTGATCCGGGCCGCGATCTCCGCGCCCATGCCCAGGTTGGACGGTGCCTCGTGCACCACCACCGCGCGGCCGGTACGCCGCACCGACTCGTACACCACGCCGAGGTCCAGCGGGGAGAGCGTGCGCAGGTCGATGACCTCCAGGTTCCGCCCGTCCTCGGCGGCGGCGGTCGCCGCGTCGAGGCAGGTACGCACCATCGGGCCGTACGCGAGCAGGGTGGCGTCGGTGCCGGCCCGGGCGACTCGGGAAGCGTGCAGCGGGTACGCCTCGGACAGCGGAGCGTCCAGCTCGACCTGCCCCTTCTCCCAGTAACGCCGCTTCGGCTCCAGGAACACGATCGGGTCGTCCGAGGCGATGGCCTGCTGGATCATCACGTAGGCGTCCTGCGGGCTGGCGCAGGAGACCACCTTCAACCCGGCGGTGTGCGCGAAGTACGCCTCGGGCGACTCGGAGTGGTGCTCCACCGCCCCGATGCCGCCGCCGAACGGGATCCGGATCACCATCGGGATGTTGAGCTTGCCCCGAGAGCGGTAGTGCATCTTCGCGACCTGCGACACGATCTGGTCGTACGCGGGGTAGACGAATCCGTCGAACTGGATCTCGCAGACCGGGCGGTAGCCCCGGATGGCCAGGCCGACCGCGGTGCCGATGATGCCCGACTCGGCGAGCGGAGTGTCGATCACCCGCTGGTCGCCGAAGTCCTTCTGCAACCCGTCGGTGATCCGGAAGACGCCGCCGAGCTTGCCGACGTCCTCGCCCATGATGACGACCTTCGGGTCGTTCTCCAGTGCCTTGCGCAGGCCGGCGTTGAGGGCCTTGCCGAGGGTGAGCGTCTCCGTGGCCATCAGTGCGCGCTCCCCTCGAACGACTCCAGGTACCGGCTGAACTGCGCGCGCTGCTCGTCGAGCAGCGGCGACCCGTTGGGGTAGACGTGGTCGAACATGGTGCCCGGTTCCGGATTCGGCATGGCGAGCACCCGCTCACGCAGGTCCACCGCCTCCCGGCGGGCCTGCTCGTCGACCTCCGTGAAGAACCCGGCGTCGGCGATCTTCTCCCGCTCCAGGAACGCCTTCATCCGGGCGATCGGGTCCTTGGCCTGCCACGCCTCGACCTCGCTGGCGATCCGGTAGCGGGTCGGGTCGTCGGAGGTGGTGTGTGCGCCCATCCGATAGGTGTACGCCTCGATCAGGCTCGGGCCCTGCCCGTGCCGGGCGTTGTCCAGCGCGTGCCGCGTCACCGCGTACGTGGCCAGCACGTCGTTGCCGTCGACCCGGACGCCGGGGAACCCGAAACCGGCGGCCCGCCGGTAGAGGGGGATGCGGGTCTGCCGCTCCAGCGGCTCGGAGATGGCGTACTGGTTGTTCTGGCAGAAGAACACCAGGGGGGAGTTGAACACGCCGGCCCAGACGAACGCCTCGTTGACGTCACCCTGGCTGGTGGCGCCGTCGCCGAAGTAGGCGATCACCGCCTCGCCGTCGTCGGTGCCGGTCTTGCCGTCCATCGCGACGCCCATGGCGTAACCGGTGGCGTGCAGGGTCTGCGCCCCGATCACGATCGTGTACATGTTGAACTTGAACTCGTTCGGGTCCCAGCCGCCCTGGTCGACTCCGCGGAACAGGCCCAGCGGCATGATCGGGTCGATGCCACGGCAGTAGAGCACGCCGTGCTCGCGGTAGGTGGGGAACGCCATGTCCTGCGTACGCAGCGCCCGGCCGGAACCGACCTGCGCCGCCTCCTGGCCGAGCAGGCTCGCCCAGATGCCCAGCTCGCCCTGCCGTTGCAGGGCGGTCGCCTCGGCGTCCAGCTTCCGGACGAGCACCAGGTCGCGGTAGAGGCCGCGGTACTCCTCGTCGGTGAAGTCGACGCGGTACTCGGTGCCGTCCGGGCCGGTCACGCTCTCGATCCGCTCGCCGGAGGGCGTGAGCAACTGCACCAGCTCCGGATCGCCGGTGGTGGCCTTCCTGGATCGGGGTGCGGCTCGCCGGCCGCGGGCCGGGGCCCCGGGGTCGCCCTTTGCCATCCGTCTCTCCCTGTCGTGTCTGCGTCGGCACCGGGGGGTCACCCGGCCGCGCGACTCGTGCGCCCGTCCCGGCTGGTGCCGGGATGGTTCCTGGCGGCCGCGCCTGACCCCGGTAGGGGCTGCCGCGCGGCATGAGCCGGATTCTGGCCGAACCCGGTTCGGGAGCGCCGGTGCCCAGTCGCGCCTACCGCGTGGGTGCGCGGAGGTCGCGGCTGCGCTGCCGCCGTGCCTCCAGTTTCGCATCAGAGGTGAGGCGTCCCACACCCCGCCCGCCCCGCATCCGGTGGCCGGCCCGCTTCGTTACCTGAAGCGCCGGAGTGTCCGGCCGATCGACGCGCGACCGTTCCGGTGATGATTCGTCACCATTCGGCCAGATAAGCATGTTGACACGCGGTAGGGGGTTGGCTGACGCAGAGTCACTGCCCCAGGCTGATCGCGTGGGCCGGATCCAACTTTGGCGGCTCGTCAGGGTACCCATCGGGCGGCCCTGACCAGGGGCGACGACGAGGAGCGCGTGGTGTCCGAACCAGGTGAAGGTCCCGGGACGCCGATCCTCGGCCGGCACCGGGCGTCCGGCTACCGCCCTGTCGTGGGTGCGCACCGCGCCGTGCGTACCGCAGGCCCCACCCGGGGCTATCTGCTGACGGTGGCGCTGCTCGCCGGCACGGCCTCGATGCCGGTCCTCGCCGCGATCAGCACCGGCTCCGCGACGGTCGGCAGCACGGCACTGCCGGACGGCAGTACGCCGTTCATCCCGACGCCCTCCATCGGTCCGGTGGTGGTCCCGCCGCCGCCCACCGGTTCGCCGACGTCCACCGTGACCGCGGTGCCCTCGGTCGAGCCGGCGGCATCACCGGTCAACCCCGTGGTGCCGACGCCACGACTGACGATCGTCGGCGTCCCGGTCGAGCATTCGCCGGCCCGTCGCCCCGAGGCGCCGGCTACCGCACCGGCTCCCCGGCCGCCCACCAGCACCCCGGCCCCTCGCCCGGCGCCCACCCCGACCCGGTCACCGTCGCCGTCGCCGACGAGCGGTTCGCCCACGCCGACCGTCGATCCGGACCCGCCGACCGCCTCGGCTGACCCGAGCGATCCGGTCGAACCGACCGCGTCCAACGATCCGCCGACCACGGGCCCGAGCCCGTCGACCGATCCCTCCGCGTCCGCCGGTCCGACGGCGTCGAGTGATCCGTCAGCGTCCGCCGATCCAGGCCCGTCGGACGGTCCTACCGCGTCTGCCGAACCGACCACGTCGGGTGACCCGTCGCCGACGACCGACCCGAGTACGTCCAGCGGCCCTTCCGCGTCCGCCGAGCCGACCGCGCCGGGCGGTCCGTCGGCCACCCCGGGCGGCGGTGGGTCCGCGCCGGAGCCCCCACCGGCCACCATCGTGACCGAGCCGCTGTTGCCCGCCACATCCGAGCGCACCGGCAGCGCCCGCGCGCGGGCGCGTTCCGCCTGCGAGGGCACTGCCGGCCCGCCGCCGGCTCAACGTGCGGTGCCGGCCTGACGTGCGGTGCCGGCTCGACGGGGGGTACGGCCTGACGGGCGGGCCGGACGTGGGGCGGTTCGGTGAGCGTTAGGTGCGGTTCAGCTGTCGTCAGCGAGGCGGTGGCGGTTGGCCTCGATCCAGGCGTCCAGGGCCGCCGGGTCATCCGGGTCGATGCCGTCTGCCATCAACTGGGCCACTGCGGCAGTGGCCGGGCTGCGACGCTCGCCGGTCGCGTAGAGCCGGACGAACTCCGGCACCATCTCCTCGATCGCGGCGTCCGTGGCGGCGGCTGCCGAATCGGGCAGCCCACGCCGGTGGGCCGCGTATCCGGCCCAGGCGCGCAGTACCCGGGGCAGCATCGCCGCGTCGTCCATGTCGAGCACGGCCCGACGGTGCACCCAGTCGAGCAGGAAGAGACCGGCGACGGTCGGGCTCCACCGCAGCGGGTCGGCGTCGGGGAAGGTGGCCGCGTGGTCGAGCAGCAGCCCCAGGCAGAAGTGCAGTGAGGCCAGTTCGGCGTCGTCGACCGCGTCCAGTCCGGCCCGGGCGGCGTCCGGCGAGCCCAGGAACCGGCGGATCTCCGCGGCCCGCTCGGCGTCGGGCAACGGGTCGTCGGCCTGCCGGGGCGGTGGTGCGGTCGTGGCCGGCAGGACCGCCAGCCGGGCGCCGACCAGCGCCCGGTCGGTGGCCAGGGAGGCGGCTCCGGGCAGCTGACCCAGGTGGTCGGTGACGGCCAGATGCCGGCTCACCTCGTCCCGCATCCGGGTCGGGCTTTCCTCCCGGAACCAGGTCAACTCGTCTTCGGCGCACAACTGTCGGACCTGCTCCAGGATCCGGCCCGCCGGACCGCCGACGAACACGTCCTTGGTGATGCCGATGTTGTGGTCGATCAGGGCGACCAGGGCGTGTTCCGGCCCTCCGGTCGCGTCGTCATAGGCGAACGTGGCCAGGTAGGAGGTCTGGTCGCCGTACACGTCGCCGTACGACCAGGTGCCGGTGACGTGCACCTTGCCGAGCTGTCCGGACCAGGCCGGTGCCGTCGCACCGGGACGGACCCGGTCGGCGCCCGCCGCGTCCGGCACCAGGGCCGCGAAGACGGCCCGGACCGTCGTCGCCGCGACCGCCCGTCGTCTCGAGGTGGCGGCGAGGAAGTCGCCCACGAATTCGCGTACCGCCGCCTCCCGGTCCGTCTCGGCGACCTCGTACACGCTGCCGAGCAGGGCCGCACCGAGCATCTCCGCGTCGAGGGCCGAGTCGAGCTTGGTCACGTCGCGTGCGGCGTGCAGCACCGCGTCGTAGGGGGTCTGTGGCGTGGCCATGACCCGACCCTACGCCGATCGCGCGGTGTCCAGGAACGTTCAGCGGCCGGGTCAGCGGTGTCGGGCAACCTCGAGGACGGTGCGTGCGTCGGCGTGCGCGGCGATCACGGCCCGCACCGGGGCCAGCACCTGCTGTTCGCCGACGCTGGCGACGGCCCGGGTCAGCTGCGCCTCCGCCCGGTGACGGGCCTGCCGGGCGGCCCACCTCACCAGCGGGCGGGTCAGGGCCGCCACGATCAACCCGGTCAGCAACCCGCCGAGCAGCAGCAGGGTCGGCACCGGTACCTCACCGACCATCGGGTGACGCAACTCCGGCAATCCGAGAGCCCGCACCGCGTAGCCGAGGACCAGCCAGCCCAGCCCGGCCACCGCGGCGAAGGTCGCCAGCCACTGCACCCCGCCCACCAGTCGCCACCACGCACGAGGACGGTCGACGCCGAGGTCGGTGCTGGCGAGCGCGCCGTCCAAGGCGTCCGGCAGGTCACCGAGGCGGGACCGGGCCGCTGCCGCCATCGCGTCAGGCCAGGCGTTCGGCAGCCCGTCCCCGGCCCGGTCGGCCACCGTCCGCAACGCCAGTGCCAGTGCGGACTTGTCGGCCGCGTTGGGCTCGGGTACGGAGGTGGCGGCCACCAGGCTCTCCGCCGGGTCACCACCGGCCCGCCGGTCGGGCAGGTGCAGCCGGCGCAGCGGGTCGGCCCGCAGTCGCCGCCAGAGCCGTAGCAACGGCCAGCCGGTGGCTGCTGCGGCGCGATGCCGGTACGCCTGCTCGACCGCCGCCACGACGGTCGGCACTCCGGCTGCCCGGCACAGGGCACGGTCCAACGCGGTGACCGCGGGATCGTCGGCGGCGAGTGCGGTGCGGGGCGCGCCGACCATGTCGTCCAGCGCGGTGACGACGGCGTCCACATCACCGGAGAGACGACGCAGCGCGGCCTGGCGTTCGGCGACGGCGCGTTCCAGCGCCGCCCGCAACCGCTCCGGGCCCTCCGGGTCGGCGACGGTGGTGGCCAGCAGCGGTACCCCGTCGAGCCCGTCCGCGTCGAGCAGGCGGCGCAGGTCGGCCAGTACCCGGGGCACCTCGGCGGGCGGCAGCCGGTCGGTCTGGTTGAGCACGACCAGGGTCACGTCCCGGTGCCGGTGGAACTCGCGGAGGTAGCTACGGTGCATCACCCGGTCGGCGTACTTCTGCGGGTCGACCACCCAGACCACCAGGTCCACCAGGCCGAGCAGCCGGTCCACCTCCAGCCGGTGCGCGTGGTCGACGGAGTCGAAGTCCGGCAGGTCGAGCAGGATCAGCCCGTGCAAGGTGGACTCGTCGTCGCCGTCGAGCAGGCTCTCCCGGACGAAGCGGTGGCGGGGCAGCACGCCGAGCCAGTCGAGCAGCCGGGTGCCCCCGTCGAGCGGGCCCCACACGCAGGCGTGCGTGACACCGGTGGTGGGCCGGCGTACCCCGACGGGTGAGAGGGCCATCCGGGCCATCGCGTTGAACAGGCTCGACTTGCCGCTGCCCGTGGCTCCGGCCAGCGCCACCACGGTGTGGTCGCGGGAGAGCGCCAGTCGGGTCCCGGCGCGTTCGACAAGGGTGCGGGCCGGCACCAGCGGAGTGTCCGGCAGGTGGCCGTCGACGATGCCGAGGAACCGCCGTACCGCCTCCAGCCGGGCGACCAGTTGGTCGGCGTCCACCCGCCCGTCGGCGATTCGCAACGCCTCGCGGAGGCGTCCGCCCATGCCGGTCACGGCCGCTCCTCATCGGTCAGCTGGGCGTCGACGCCCGTCGTCTGGGCGCTGAGCACGGGTGCGGCGTCGGCGAAGCCGCTGCCCAACCGGGCCGCCTCCACCCGTTCGGCCGCCTGGCGCAGCGACGTCGCGTTCTGTGCCGGCGGTCGGGCCTGCCGGGTCCGGGCGAGATAGCGGGTGGCCTCGGCGTCCAGCAGCACCGTCACCCGCTCCAGCAGGTCCTCCCGGGCCTTTCTGGCCAGCGTACGCACGGCCTGATCACCGAAGATCGCCTGAAGGACCGCCTGACCGGCGAGGGTGGTGCCGGCACCGGTGGCCACCTCCAGCCCGGTCGGGATGAAGGCGGTGGAGGCGAAGACCGCGATCATCACGGCCAGCCCGGTGGCGTTCACCGCGTACGCCGCGGTCCGCGCCACGAAGCGCCGGTCGCCACCTTCGGCCCGGACCAGTTCCAGCACGCCGCGCTGCCAGTCGCGGACCAGGCGCTCGGCGCGCTGCGGCAGGTCGGCGGCATGGTGGGCGAGGTCGGGTTCGAGCAGGGCCGCGCCGGCCGGGTGCGCCTTCCAACCGGTGTACGCGTGCTCGGCCGCCTCGGCGGCCACCCCCCGCAGCAGGGTGACAAGTTGCGACTCGATCGCGTCCCGCAGCTCGACGGCGGGGGCCGGGCGCCCGGAGAAGGCGGCCATGACGCGGTCCCGCAGCCGGCCGATCCGTGCCTCAAGGGTGCGGAAGAGGTCGCTGGTGCCGATGAACTCCTGCCAACGGGCGAGCACCTCGCCACGGAGCAGTCGACCGTCGCGCAGCCCCTGGTCGACGGTCCGGTTAGCGGCCCGGTACGCCGCACGTACCCGGTCGTCCAGCGCGTCGGCGGCGGCGACCTGCTCGTCGGCGGCGAGGGCCAGGCTCTCGACGGTGGGTTGCAGCAGGGCCAGCGCGCCGCCCAGCGTCTGCCGGACCACTGCCGAACGGGCCTCCGCGTCGGCGGCGAGCCGGGCGAACCAGTCGGCCAGCGGTGCGGTGCTGCGGCCCGGTAGCAGCCCCTGCCCGTCGATCCAGGTCTCCGGGAGCACGAACAGCGGGGCGGCCTCGAGACCCTGCTCGGCGAGCATCTCGGCGAGATGGGCGGCCACCTCGTCGGTCGCCTCGGCCGGGACCCGGTTGAGTACCAGGGCGAGTACCGCGCCCCTGGTCCGGGCGTTGTGCAGCAGCTCCCAGGGGACGGCGTCGGCGTACCGGGCGGCGGTGGTGACGAAGAGCCAGAGGTCGGCGGCGGCGAGCAGCTGGTTGGCCAGGGCCCGGTTGGCGTCGACCACCGAGTCGATGTCGGGGGCGTCCAGGAACGCCAGCCCCGGAGGGAGTGCCGGGGCGGTGACCAGATGCAGGGTGCGGGGATCGTCGCTGGGCTGGTTGGTGCGGGTCAGCCCGGGCAGCAGCTCCCCCCGGCGGAACCAGGCCGCGTCTGCCGGGTTGCAGACCAGTACCGGGGACCGGGTGGTCGGCCGCAGCACCCCGGCGGCGCTGACCCGGGCCTGCACCAGGCTGTTGACCAGGGTCGACTTGCCGGCGCCGGTGGATCCGCCGACCACCACGAGCAGCGGTGCGTCGAGGCGGGTCAGGCGGGGCAGCAGGTAGTCGTCGAGCTGGTCGGCGAGGGCGGCGACGGTGCGCGCGGCCAGCTCGGCCGAGGGCAGGGCCAGCGGGAACCGGGCCGCCCCGATCGCGGCGCGCAGGCTGGTCAGGGCGTCTGGCAGGGTGTCGTCCCCGGTGGGCGCGGGCCGGTCCTCGCCGGCGCCGGTGGACCCGGTGCGGGCTGCGACGGCGGGCGCGCCGGACGGTGAGGCGGAATCGCCGTGCGTCGTCACCGCTAAAGCGTGCCCGACCGACACAAGGTAAGACAACCGGTCGGTAGGAATGCCGAGTTGCGCCGACCCGACTCAACCCTGACTTGACGATTTCCGGGGGCGTGGCACTATTGAGTCAAGTTCACTCAACTTGAGGTGGGGTCGCTGCGGACGGCAGGCGCCGCGCAGCGAGGACGGGAGGGCCCGTCACCTGCTCAACGTAACGAAGCGAGGAAGCGAAGATGGCACGTGCGGTCGGTATCGACCTCGGCACGACGAACTCCTGCGTCAGCGTTCTGGAGGGCGGTGAGCCCACCGTCATCGCCAACGCTGAGGGCTCGCGGACGACCCCGTCGATCGTCGCGTTCGCCCGTAACGGCGAGGTGCTCGTCGGTGAGGTCGCCAAGCGCCAGGCGGTGACGAACCCGGACCGGACGATCCGCTCGGTCAAGCGGGAGATCGGCACCAACTGGTCCGTCGACATCGACGGCAAGAAGTACACCCCGCAGGAGATCTCGGCCCGGACGCTGATGAAGCTCAAGCGGGACGCCGAGGCCTACCTGGGCGAGCAGATCACCGACGCGGTGATCACCGTCCCGGCCTATTTCAACGACGGCCAGCGGCAGGCCACCAAGGAGGCTGGCGAGATCGCCGGCTTCAACGTGCTGCGGATCGTGAACGAGCCGACCGCGGCCGCCCTGGCGTACGGGCTGGACAAGGGCTCCAAGGAGCAGACCGTCCTGGTCTTCGACCTCGGTGGCGGCACCTTCGACGTGTCGCTGCTGGAGTTGGCCGAGGGCGTCATCGAGGTCAAGTCGACAAGCGGTGACAACCTCCTCGGTGGTGACGACTGGGACCAGCGGATCATGGACCACCTGGTGAAGACCTTCCGGGGTGAGCACGGCATCGACCTGTCGCAGGACAAGATGGCGATGCAGCGGCTCAAGGAGGCCGCCGAGAAGGCCAAGATCGAGCTGTCCGCCGCCACCACCACCAACATCAACCTGCCGTACATCACCGCCGGTGCCGCCGGCCCGCTGCACCTGGACGTGACCCTCAGCCGGGCCGAGTTCCAGCGGATGACGCAGGATCTGCTGGACCGCTGCAAGGGCCCCTTCGAGCAGGCCGTGAAGGACGCCGGGATCAAGGTCTCCGACGTCGACCACGTGATCCTCGTCGGTGGCTCGACCCGGATGCCGGCCGTGACCGACCTGGTCAAGCAGCTCACCGGCAAGGAGCCCAACAAGGGCGTCAACCCGGACGAGGTCGTCGCCGTGGGTGCCGCCCTTCAGGCCGGCGTGCTCAAGGGCGAGGTCAAGGACGTCCTGCTGCTCGACGTGACGCCGCTGAGCCTGGGCATCGAGACCAAGGGTGGCATCTTCACCAAGCTCATCGAGCGCAACACCACCATCCCGACCAAGCGCTCCGAGGTGTTCACCACCGCCGACGACAACCAGCCGTCGGTGCTGATCCAGGTCTTCCAGGGCGAGCGTGAGATCGCCGCGTACAACAAGAAGCTCGGCACCTTCGAGCTGACCGGCCTTCCGCCGGCCCCGCGCGGCGTGCCGCAGATCGAGGTCACCTTCGACATCGACGCCAACGGCATCGTCAACGTCCACGCCAAGGACCTGGGTACCGGCAAGGAACAGAAGATGACGATCACCGGCGGCTCCTCGCTGCCGAAGGACGACATCGAGCGGATGCGCCGGGACGCCGAGGAGCACGCGGAGGAGGACAAGCGCCGCCGTGAGGAGGCCGAGACCCGCAACGTGGCCGAGGCCCTGCAGTGGCAGACCGAGAAGTTCCTCGCCGAGAACGGTGAGAAGCTCCCCGCCGAGAACCGCGAGAAGCTCAACGAGGCCCTCGGCGAGCTGCGTGGCGCTCTCGGTGGCAGCGACATCGAGAAGATCAAGTCGGCGCACGAGCGGCTCGCGCAGGTCTCCCAGGAGGCGGGCTCGCTGCTCTACGCCCAGCAGGCCGAGCAGTCCCAGGCGGGCGGCGAGGCCGGTCCCGGCGCGGCCGGTGGTGCCGACGCGACCGGTGGCGCGCAGGCCGGCGGCGCACGGCCCGGCGCGGACGACGTGGTCGACGCGGAGATCGTGGACGAGGACAAGAAGTGACGGTCCTGGCCACCCGAACGCACGGGCAGAGGGATGAGGTAGTCGTATGACGGAGAAGCCACGAGCCGCCGACCCGGGTGACACCGGGTCGGCGCCGGGTGGCTCGGCGTCCGAGCCGGCCACCGGCGACGCGCCGCGGGTCGTCATCCGCAACAACCGCAAGATCAGTCAGATCCGCGAGCCCGACGGTACGGCGGCGGACGCCGGACCGGACGTGCCAGCGGAGGGCCTGGTCGAGGAGGCCGAGGTCGTGGTCGACTCGATCGAGGTCGAGGCGAGCGCGCTCAGCGACGCGTCCACCGAGGGTCCGCCGGTCGTGGACGCGCCGGCACAGCCGGTCGGGGAGCCGACCGAGCCGACCGTCGGCGGGCTGGGTGCCGAGCTGGAGGCGCTCCGCGCCGAGCTGGACGAACGCACCCGCGACGTGCAGCGGGTGTCGGCCGAGTACGCCAACTACCGCAAGCGGGTCGAGCGCGACCGTGGCCTGGTCACCGAGCAGGCCACCGGATCCGTGCTCGCCGCGCTGCTGCCGATCCTGGACGATCTCGACCGGGCCCGGGAGCATGGCGATCTGGTCGGCCCGTTCGGTTCGGTGGCCGAGCAGCTCATCACCGCGCTGGGCAAGTTCGGGCTGACCCCGTTCGGCGAGCAGGGCGATCCGTTCGACCCGACGCGGCACGAGGCGGTGGCCCACCAGACCTCGTCCGACGTCACCGAGCCGACCTGCGTGCAGGTGATGCGTCGGGGCTACCAGGTCGGTGAGCGACTGCTGCGGCCCGCGCTGGTCGCGGTCGCCGACCCGGAATAGTGCGCGACGGTGATCCGGCCGCCCCGCTCGCCGAGACCCGGCGGGCGGGGCGGACCGGGCCCGGAGGTGGGGAGGAGGTGTACGGGTGAGTTCGAAGGACTGGATCGAGAAGGACTACTACGCGGTCCTGGGCGTGGCGAAAGCCGCACCGGCTGATGAGATCAAGAAGGCGTACCGCAAGCTGGCCCGCGAGTCGCACCCGGACCACAACCCCGGCGACGCCAAGGCCGAGGAACGCTTCAAAGCGGTGTCCGAGGCGTACGCGGTGCTCGGCGACGACGCCAAGCGCCGCGAGTACGACGAGATGCGCTCGCTCTTCGGCTCGGGCGCGTTCCGGCGTGGCGCCCGTCAGGGCGGCCAGCCGGGCGGTGCGCCGTTCGACGTCTCCGACCTGTTCGGTGGTGCGCAGCCGGGCGGCGGCCGGTTCGCCGGTGGCAACATCTCCGACCTGTTCAGCTCGATCTTCTCCGGCGGTGGCGGGGCTGCGGGCGCACCAGGTCCGGCTCGGGGCCGGGACATCGAGACCGAGGTGGCGCTCGACTTCAACGACGCGGTACGCGGCGTGACCCTGCCGCTGACGCTGCGCGCGCCCGGCGTCTGCGACACCTGCCACGGCAACGGTGCCAAGCCCGGCACCGTGCCACGTACCTGTCCGGTCTGCCACGGTGCCGGGGTCACCAACCGGAACCAGGGTGCGTTCAGTTTTTCCGAGCCCTGCCGCAACTGTCAGGGCGTGGGCACGGTGGTGGACGAGAAGTGCCCGGAGTGCCAGGGCACCGGCGGAGTCACCAAGACCCGTACGCTCAACGTCCGCTTTCCCGCCGGGGTGGCCGACGGCCAGCGGATCCGGCTGGCCGGCCGAGGCGAGCCGGGTGAGCGCGGCGGTCCGGCGGGTGATCTGTTCGTGCACGTGAAGGTTCGCCCGGACGAGGTCTTCGGGCGTACCGGCGACGACCTCACCCTGACCGTGCCGATCACATTCGCGGAGGCCGTCCTCGGCACCGACCTGCGGGTGCCGACGCTCGACGGTCCGGTGACCCTGCGGGTGCCGCCAGGTACGCCGAGCGGTCGCATCCTGCGGGCCAGGGGCAAGGGGGTCAGCCGCCGGGACGGACAGCAGGGCGATCTGCTGGTCACCCTGGACGTGGTGGTGCCAGCGCGGATCTCGGACGAGGCGCGGGCCGCGCTGGAGACGTTCGCCGAGCAGACCCCGCCGGCGGCCCGGGAACATCTCGACGCGCGGGTGCGTCGGTTCGGTTGATCGGTGAAGCGGTGCGGAGGTGAGCGGGATGGACGGGTTCGTCGGCTCGGATGACCCGGCATACGAGGCCAAGGTGCTGATGATCTCGGTTGCGGCGCGGATGGCGGGCATGCATCCGCAGACACTGCGCCAGTACGACCGGCTCGGCCTGGTGCAGGCCGGCCGGGCGGCCGGTGGCGGGCGGCGGTACAGCGTCCGGGACGTGGTGCTGCTGCGCGAGGTGCAGCGGCTCAGTCAGGACGACGGCGTCAACCTCGCCGGGATCAAGCGGATCATCGGGTTGGAGCAACTGCTGGAGCAGGCACAGCAGCGGGTCGCCCAGCTGGAGGCGGAACTCGACGCCGCGTACCGCCGGATGGCCGAGCTGGAGTCGCTGGCCCGCTTCCCCGGTCGGGATCTCGTCCCCACCAACCAGACCTCGACCGCCCTGGTGGTCTGGCGTCCCCGACGCAGCTCCGGGCGCTGACGGCCGCTACGGCGAAAGGGGTGTGGCTCCGACGGAGCCACACCCCTTTCGCGTGTCCGCGGGTGCTGCGCCGCTCGTGGTTCCGGAAACCCGAGCGAGAGACAGGTTGCCTCGACTAGTCTTCAGAAATCAGGTCTAAACCATCTCAATCCGGACTCCGAACTGGCGGGGGGAGCCATGACGGAATCGGCGAGGAAGGTGGCCGAGGAGACGGAGCAACGCCTCGACGACCTGGCTGAGAACGTCCAGCACCGGTTCGACCGGATCACCAAGGGACGCTTCTCCGACCAGGTCCAGGCCGGCAGGTTCAGCGGCCGGGGCGATCGGGTCGCCGCGGACAGCGGCCGGGTCGGCCATGGTGCCGGCCAGGTGCGCAGCGATCAGCACCGTCGCGAGCGGGGCGGGTCGCGCTGACGATCCGCCGACGTGCGGGCCGGGAGCCACGGGGGGTCCCGGCCCGTTCGGCGTTCAAAGTCGGCGGTTCTCCCGCACCAGCCCGCCCTCGCACCACTCCCGGTACACGAAAAGCTCCGGTCGGGTCAGCAGTACCCGACTGTTGTGCGCCCAGGTGCGCATCATCTCGTCGCCGTTGCGCTCGGCCTGGTCGACCAGCTTCCGGAAGCGGCGCTTCGGATGTGCCCGGAAGTTCGTCCGGATCCCGTCGGCGGCGTAGATGTAGAGACAGTGCAGCGCGAACCGACGCGCCGGACAGCGGGTGTCCATGGCGAGTTCGAACAGCGTCATCACCAACCGGTCACCGGAGACCAGCAGGTCCCAGTCCGGCGGCATCGACGTCAACGGGACGGAATCGGGGTGGTAGGCCCACGCTCGCAACTCCGCCGGGGTTGGGTCGACGGGGTTGGCGAAGCCGTGGAACGCTGACTCCTGCACGCTCACCGGCCAACCTTCCGCTTTCGCCCGCGGGGGCGTCCGCCCACCGCGAACCCTGGCTGCTGGGGCGACACGTTAACGCGGTACCGGTGAGTACCGGTAGCCCCTACGGGAAGCAATTCGGCATCTCTTGGTCGACGCGGGCCCTCCGGACGGTGGAATCGGCTGATTCGACGCTCACGCTCGGTTCGACGCGGCCGCCGCCCGGGCCCGCTGCGCCGCGGCTCGGGCCCGTAGCCAACCCTTGAACCAGGCGAGGTCGGGCAGCCGGGCCAGCACCGGCCCGGTGACGACCGTGATCAGCACGTACGTCGCCGCCAGTGCCGCCAGTTTCGGTGAAACGGTGCCGGAGGCCACCGCGATTCCGGCGATGACGATGGAGAACTCGCCCCGGGGTACCAGTGCCAGGCCGGCGCGCCAGCGGCCCGGTTCGGCGATGCCCGTCCGCCGGGCGGCCAGGTAGCCGGTAAGCGTCTTGGTCCCCATGGTGGCCAGCGCGAGCAGCAGCGCCGGTAGCAGCACCGGTGGGATGTGCCGTGGATCGGTGGCGAGGCCGAAGAAGACGAAGAACACGGCGGCGAAGAGGTCCCGCAGCGGAGTCAGCAGCTCGGTTGCGTGGTGGGCGACCGGCCCGGAGAGCGCGATGCCGACCAGGAACGCGCCCACCGCCGCCGACACCTGCAACTTCGCGGCGACCCCGGCGACCAGGAGGGTCAGTCCGAGTACCCCGAGCAGCAGTGCCTCGGCGCTGCCGGCCGACAACGCCCGGGAGAGGACGTTGCCATAACGAAGGGCCACCACCAGCACGGCGATCACGGTCAGCACCGCGACGGCGAGGGAGACACCGCCCTTGACGAATCCGACTCCGGCCAGCAGAGCGGTCAGCAGTGGCAGGTAGAAGGCCATCGCGAGGTCCTCGACCACCAGCACGGAGAGGATCACGGGGGTCTCCCGGTTACCGAGTCGACCCAGGTCGGCCAGAACCTTGGCGATCACCCCCGAGGACGAGACCCAGGTGATCCCGCCGAGCACCACCGCAGCCACCCAACCCCAACCGAGCAGCAGCGCGAATGCCGCACCGGGCAGCGCGTTCAACAGCGCGTCGAGCAGTCCTGCCGGCGCGGCCGACCGCAGGCTGCCCACGAGTTCGTCGGCGGAGTACTCCAGGCCGAGCATCACCAGCAGCAGGATCACACCGATCTCGGCGCCGATCGCGAAGAACTCCTCGCTGGCGCTTAGCTCCAGCACGCCGCCGTGACCGAAGGCCAGCCCCGCCAGCAGATAGAGCGGGATCGGCGAGAGCCCGACCCGGCGGCCCAGCCGGCCGAGCAACCCGAGCAGGAACAGCAACCCGCCGACCTCGATGAGCAGGGTGCTGAAGTCGTGCATCGGGCTCAGCCGGCGGGATCGTCGGCGGCGAAGATCGCGCTTGCCCCGTCCAGGCCCTGCCGGTTGCCGACGATGACGAGCACGTCGCCGGCGGCGAGGCGGAACGTCGGACTCGGCGAAACGATAACCTCGCCGGCGCGCAGGATCGCCACGATCGAGGCTCCCGTGCGGGTGCGCACCTTCGCGTCACCGAGGGGCCGGTTGACATAGGTGGAGGAGGCCGGGACGGCGATCTGCTCGGTGAGCAGGCCAGCGGCCTGTTCGCGCAGCCCGGAGAGCTGCCCGAGGATCAGCGACGCGCCCAGGATGTCGGCCAGCGCCCCCGCCTCGTCGTCGGTGAGTGGGATGTCCGCCGAGCAACCGTCCGGGTCGTCCGCGTCGTACAGGACGAGGTCGCGGCGACCGCTGCGGTGGGAGACGACCCCCAACCGCCGGCCGGACTCCGTCATCATGTCATGACGTACGCCGATCCCCGGTAAGGCAGTCTGTTCGACACGTACTCGCACCCGGGCAACGCTACCGGCACGGCGTCCGGCCTACGAGGTCGGCGCAGCGGGTACGGCCTGCGTGTCAGCGGTCACGGACGGTTGCCGGGCGACTCATTCAAGCTGGGTGAGGCGGCAGGTCAGCGGGGGGCGGTCAACGTGATTCACGGTCACCGTGACCAGGCAACCCCGCTCGGGGTCGAGAGCGATCCGCAGCGCCCTCCGGTCGGGTAGGGAAAATCCGTTGTACGGCGACGGTTCGTTGCCCATCGGACTGGCCTCGAGGTGGATCAGGCCGCTGGCGTCCGGCCCGGTCACCGCCGACACGACCACCCGGGCGAGGAGGTCTACCGGGCGGAGCATCTCCACGAACCAGGCGTCCACTACCGCCGGCCACGAGTAGAAATACCGAGGGTCGTCGAGGGTGTCCTCGCCAGGCACCGGCGAGCTGAGCCGTTCACCGTCAACGCGCACCTGCACCAGGTTCTGGCCGTCACAGCACCACCGCATTTCGCCGTGGTCGTCCCTGGCGGTGTAGGACCAGCTCAGCATGCTGGTCGCACGCAGTCGGTGCTCGGACACCTGCTCGAAAGTGTCGTGCGGACCGGTCGTGCCGACGCTTGCGCTCGCCGAGGTGACCGCGTCGCGGGTCATCAGGGACAGCCACCTCGTCACGTTCATCCGCGTCGTCCTTCCATACGGTCGACCCTGACCACCCATGATGCCGAGACGATGGGCACGTCCTGGGTGGAACCGCGACCCACGAGCACGGGCCAAGCAGCGTGAACCACCCAGTACGTGCCCTCTTCGACATCGAGTGCCACACTCACTCGTGCCGGCCGGTCTCCGCCATCCGATCGCGAGCAGGCCGCCGCCGGAGCCGAGTAGCCGCAGATCGTCTCGGTGCCGGTGTCCTCGTCCGGTATGCCATCGGCTCCCGTTGCGGGATAGCGGTAGAGAACCACGCGGGACGGCAGCTGCGCTGTCCCGAACTCCATGGTCACCCGTCTGGTCGCCCTGGCAAGCCGGACCTCCGGCCAGTCGACGTGCCGTGGTGGACCGGTGACCGGCCCGCCACGAGCCGACCAGTCGATCATGATTCTCCGTAGTGGCCGTCGTTCCTCCGCCGTGACGAGGCTCAGTGCCGGCGGCTCCAGCGGAGCGGTGAGGAGTGCATCGGACAGGTACGGCATATCGCCCTGGTGGGAGTTGCTTCCCGCTGCTGGGCCGGTCTGGTGGTGCTCCGGACGGCATCCGGTCGTGGCGAGCAGCATGACGGCGGCCGTCACCGCGCTGGCATACGCGATGACGGCCGTACGCCACCGATGCTTACCGGGATGGGTGTCAGTTGTTGGAACCACACTGAATCTCGTCGTCGTTCTCTTCGTACGCCGCGGCACTGACCGGCTGTCCGTCGAGAATTCCGCTGCCGAATCCTTCGGTCCGCCAGCGGTGCCAGGAGCCGTAGTCGCAATCGACGTCCACGGTCACCCGAACCCGCCAGGCTGTTTTCGGGCCGTTCGTCTTGGTCCTCCTGTGCTCCCAGCCGTACCAGCGGGATCGGTAACTCTTGCCGGTGATCGTGTTGTTGACGATCGTGGTGCCCTGACAGAAGGACTCGACCCTGGTGTGGATCTGGTTGTCGGTGGTGTAGGAAGCGTGTGGCAGGTCTACCCGCACTCCACAGTCACCGGCTGCGGCAAGAGCACGGAGTTGCTGTTGTTGATACGCGGCCTGGCCGCGCGTCGAAAGGGCGGTCGACTCGTCCTTGTCCGCGGCGTGCGCAGCGTTGGCAGTTCCGGCGACAGTTACCACCGCCATCGCGAAAACACTCGCGACTCGTGTCATCACGTGCATGTGCCCCGTCCTCTCAGGAGTGGTTGTGGTCTATTCCCAAGCTTCAACAAGCAGACCTGCGTGAGAACCCCTCCGCTGGGTGACAAAACACACTTGTGGTTTATCAGGTAAACCCTCCGTCAAGAGGTCTTGTCGGACCCTGGCTGCTGCGGTATTGCCGGCGGTTCAATCGATGGCTGGCCTCGGTTGACATCAATGGTCGGACAAGTTATTCGGCGACATTCGAACGCTGACTTGGTAACTCCGCGTAACCGTTTGATCTCCGCTGTCGCGGTGGTGGAAATTTCCAGCACGTTGCGGGTCTGGTGGTCGCCTGATATGGAGATGGCGAAGGAGGGTGACGGAGATCACATCAGTGAGGTTGAGCGGAATAGACTCAACTCTGGTTCTGTCGGTATCAGTGGACACACCGATCCAGGGGAGCCCATGAACACCGAACGCCTCACCACCAAGAGCCGCGAGACCATCACCGGTGCCGTCGCCCTGGCCAACCAGCGCGGGCACGCCACCGTGGAACCGTGGCACCTGCTGCTGTCGCTGCTGGACACCGAGGGCTCGACCGCTGCCGGCCTGTTGCGCGCCGTCGGGGCCGACCCGACCGAGCTGCGCCGGGCCACCCAACGGGCCGTCGACGCGCTGCCCGCCGCCCGCGGCTCCAGCATCGCCGAGCCGACCCTGGCCCGCGAGTTCGTCAACGCCATCGGCGCCGCCGAGCAGATCGCCCGCCCGCTGGGCGACGAGTACACCTCCACCGAGCACCTGCTCGCCGGGCTGGCCCGGGTCGGCGGGGCCGTGTCCGCCGCGCTCAAGGCCGCCGGTGCCACCGAGGAGAGCCTGGTGGCCGCCTTCCCGACGGTACGCGGCGGGGACCGCCGGGTGACCACCGCCGATCCGGAGCAGACCTACCAGGCGCTTACCAAGTACGGCGTGGACCTGACCGCGAGCGCGCGGGACGGCAAGATCGACCCGGTGATCGGCCGGGACTCCGAGATCCGCCGGGTGATCCAGGTGCTGTCCCGGCGTACCAAGAACAACCCGGTGCTGATCGGCGAGCCCGGTGTCGGCAAGACCGCGATCGTCGAGGGCCTGGCGCAGCGGATCGTGGCCGGCGACGTGCCGGAGTCGCTGCGCGACAAGAAACTCGTCTCGCTCGACCTCGGCGCCATGGTGGCGGGCGCACAGTACCGGGGCCAGTTCGAGGAGCGGCTGAAGTCCGTCCTGGAGGAGATCAAGAACTCTGACGGGCAGGTCATTACTTTCCTCGACGAGCTGCACACCGTCGTGGGTGCCGGCAAGGGCGAGGGCTCGATGGACGCCGGCAACATGCTCAAGCCGATGCTCGCCCGTGGCGAGCTGCGCATGGTCGGCGCGACCACGCTCGACGAGTACCGCGAGCACATCGAGAAGGATCCGGCGTTGGAGCGCCGCTTCCAGCCGGTACTGGTCGGTGAGCCCACCGTGGAGGACACCATCGGCATCCTGCGCGGGCTCAAGGAGCGCTACGAGGTGCACCACGGCGTACGGATCACCGACGCCGCCCTGGTCGCCGCCGCTGCTCTCTCCGACCGGTACATCACCGACCGGTTCCTGCCGGACAAGGCGATCGACCTGGTCGACGAGTCCGCCTCCCGGCTCCGGATGGAGATCGACTCGCGTCCGGTCGAGGTGGACGAGATCGAGCGAGCGGTGCGCCGGCTGGAGATCGAGGAGATGGCGCTGGCCAAGGAGCCGGACGCGGCGTCCGCCGAGCGGCTGGAGCGGCTACGCAAGGAGCTGGCCGACAAGCGCGAGCAGCTCACCGCCCTCTCCGAGCGGTGGCAACTGGAGAAGAGCCACATCACCAAGCTCTCCACCGCCAAGGAGGAACTGGAGCGGCTCGGTGGCGAGGCCGAACGGGCCGAGCGCGACGGCGAGCTGGAACGCGCCGCCGAGCTGCGGTACGGCCGGATCCCCGCCCTCCAGGCCGAACTGGCCACCGCCGAGGAGGAGTTGGCGCGACTCCAGTCCGCCGGCGCGATGCTCAAGGAGGAGGTCGGCGCGGACGACATCGCCGCGGTCGTCGCCTCGTGGACCGGCATTCCCGCCGGCCGGTTGCTGGAGGGTGAAACCGCCAAGCTGCTGCGGATGGAGGAGTCGCTGCGCGGGCGCGTGGTCGGCCAGGCCGAGGCGGTCGCCGCGGTCTCCGACGCCGTCCGCCGCGCGCGGGCCGGAGTCGCCGACCCGGACCGTCCGACCGGCAGCTTCCTCTTCCTCGGCCCGACCGGTGTCGGCAAGACCGAGTTGGCCAAAGCGCTCGCCGAGTTCCTCTTCGACGACGAGCGGGCCATGGTCCGCATCGACATGAGCGAGTACGGCGAGAAGCACTCCGTGGCCCGTCTGGTCGGCGCACCGCCCGGCTACGTCGGCTACGAGGAGGGCGGCCAGCTCACCGAGGCGGTGCGCCGCCGGCCGTACTCGGTGATCCTGCTGGACGAGGTGGAAAAGGCCCACCCGGACGTTTTCGACGTCCTGCTCCAGGTGCTCGACGACGGTCGGCTCACCGACGGCCAGGGGCGTACGGTCGACTTCCGCAACGCCATCCTGATCCTCACCTCGAACCTCGGTTCGGCGGTGATCAGCGACCTGACGTTGGCCGAGGAGCAGCGCCGTGAGGGCGTTCTGGCGACGGTCCGGTCGCACTTCAAGCCGGAGTTCCTCAACCGACTCGACGACATCGTGGTCTTCGCCGCCCTGCACGGTGACGACCTCCGGGCCATCGTGGACATCCAACTGGCGCGGTTGGGTCGACGTCTCGCCGACCGCCGGTTGACGTTGGACGTCACCGAGGACGCCCGTGGCTGGCTCGCCGAGCACGGGTACGACCCGATCTACGGTGCCCGGCCGCTGCGTCGGCTGGTCCAGTCGGCGATCGGCGACCAACTCGCCAGGGCGCTGCTCGCCGGCGAGGTCCGCGACGGCGACGCGGTGCGGGTCGACCTCCGGGACAGCAAGGACGGCCTGTCGGTCACGTCCAGCTGAACCCGTCGCACCGGGCCCGCCTCCGACGGGCGGAGGCGGGCTCCCGGGGCGAGGATGGAGACATGTTCGGCATGCGGCGCAAGAAGGAGTCGGAGTTGGCGAGGGCCGTCGCGGAACTCGGCCACGCCAGCACGTTGGCGTTCGGCGGGGTCGGCATCGCGGGCACGCTGCTGCCCGAGACCGAGGCGTACCAGCGCGTCGCGGCGGCCGTGGCCGACCACCCGGAGGAGGTACGCGACCTGCTCGACCGGCTGCTCACCGGCGGTGCCCCCGCGGGCCGCGTGTACGCCGCCACCCTGCTGGAACGGCTCGACCCGGCGGCCGGGCGGGCGGCCTGGACGGCGCTGCGCGAAGACCCGGCGGAGCTGAACACGATGACCGGCTGCGTGATGGGAAGCACCACGGTCGGCGAGTACGCGGTCGAGCGACTCAACGGAGCATGATCCGTCCACCGGGACGAGTCTGCCCAAACGGCGCTGCCGAGGCTTGCGATCGGGCCGTACCGTCCGCGACATGACCGCGACCGCCGAAGCTCCGGCAGCCGTACCCCCACCCCGTCCGCCGCGTCCCGGCACCGTCACGGTGGCCTTCTGGCTGCAACTCGCCACCGTGGTGATCCTGCTCGGCCTCGTCACGTTGCTGGTGTTGGCGGCGATCGACTGGAACCACGCAGTTGACCAGGCGGTGCGGCAGGTGCCGAACGCGGACCCGGACCAGGTACGCGCGGAGCGCTGGAACAGCGTCATGATGGCGGCGGTGTTCGGCGTACCCGCCCTGCTGCTGGCGCTCTGGCTGGGCCTGACCGCGCCCCGGGTACGTGCGGGCAGCAACACCGCCCGGGTCATGGTCTTCGTCGCCGGTGGCGTGCAACTGCTGCTCTGCGTCGCCCAGGGCTGTGCCGGCGCGTTCCTGATTCCGTTCGGTCTGGCGTTCGCGATGGCCGAGGGGCCGTACGTCGACGAGTCTTACCCGGAGGACGTGCCGCCACCGGACGACGAATTCTGGCAGGAGTCGGACTTCATCGAGGCGCTGTACGACCAGCCGAATCCGTTCGACATGTTCTTTCCGCTGGTGGGCCTCGGGGTGCTGCTGGTCTTCCTGCTCACGGCGGCGGTGGTGCTGCTGCTGGCGCTGCCGCCGGCCCACCGCTGGTTCGTGCCCCGCGCCGAACCGGCAGCCGTCTGGCCACCCGCCGGCCGCGACATCCCGAACGCCCACCTGATCGGCTACGCCTTGCCGATGAGCTATCCCGGCTATCCCGCGCCGCCGGGCTATCCACCACAGCCCGGTTTCCCGCCGGGCTATCCGCCGCCCGGGTATCCGGTGCCACCGGGGTATGGGGTGCCCGATGCGGGGTATGCGGTGCCCGGGTATCCCGGGTACGCCGTACCCGGTGCCGAGGGCGGCCCGGGTCCGGCCGGGTATCCCCCGCACCACGCGGCCTCGCCGACCGTCCCGGAGGCACCTCCGGTGTCGGCCGCGCCACCCGCGTCGGACGGACCGACCTTCCCCGGCGGTGCCACCGCGGCCTCCGGCGATGGTGAGCAGGGGGGTGCCGCGGCTCCCGGCGGAACGGATCCCGCCGACCGGTAGCCGGTTGGCGGGAGGCGGCGGCTGCCCGGATCATGGTCGACGACCCCGCCGAACTGTCTCGGGAGGTGACCGGATGGACGGGATGACGGCGTACCTGGCGGCCGGTTGCCTGGTCGGGGTGGTCGTTGCCGGGCTGACGCTGCGCTGGTGGCGCGACCGGTCGGCAGCGGCACGTCGGCAGCAGCAGCGGTACGGCGACGGGAACCGACGTGACCCGAGGCGGATCGAGGTCGGGGACATCGTCGAAATCGGTGACGCCACCTATTCGGTGCGGGGGTCGATTCGCCTGGTGGAAGGCGAGTGGAGGTGGGCCGAGCACCTCCTCGACGACCGCGATGAGCACGGTGCCCGGCGTCGGCTCTCGGTGGCGGAGAGTCCCGGGTTCGAACTGGTGCTGTGGGAGTCGGTGCCGCGCGACGCCGCCGTCACGCCGGGCGCGCCCGAGGTGGAGTCCGGCGGCCGGCGCTACAGCTGGCACGAGTCCGGCCAGGCCCGGTACACCGCCTCCGGAGCCACCGACCTGACGTCGAGCGGCACCATGCGCTACCACGACTACCGTGCACCGGGCGGAGCGCGGCTCACCTTCGAGGCGTACGGGGAGGCGGGCTGGGCGATGGCCCGTGGCGAACGGCTGGGCAGTGACGGGGTGACCGTGCACCCGCAGAACAGGTCCTGAGCCGGGAAACCAGCCCGTCCGATCGATCCCGGTCGACCGGGTGGCCGGTCACGTGCCCACCGCTCGGCGTCGCACCGTGCCGGAATGGCCTGTTGCCGATACGGTGAAGCGCGTTCCAGGAAGGGAGAAAGATGGTCGATCCTCAGAACACGCCGGCCCGGCCGCGGCCGGGCGTGGTGACGATATCCACCTACCTGCTGTTGGTGTTCGCGATCTGTCAGCTGATCAGCGTGATCATCTCGCTGGCCACCATCGGTACCGTCCGCGAGGTGATGGAGGACGCCTACCGCGACTCCACCGTCGAGGGGGCGGAGAACGTCGCCGACATCACCGTCGTGATTGGCGTCGGCACCGCCATCTTCCTGCTGGTGGTGGCGTTCGCGCTGTTCGGCCTGGGGCTGATGAACCTGCGCGGCAAGAACGGCACCCGGATCGCCACCTGGATCGTCGGGGGCATCCTCTTCTGCTGCACCGGTTTCAGTCTGCTCAGCGGTTTCGCCGGCAACTTCAGCGCACCCGGCGAGACCAGCGGCGACATGCCCAGCGGCGAGGAGATCCAGCGTCGGCTGGAGGAGGCGTTGCCGAGCTGGACCACGCCGGTCAGCATCCTGCTCGGCGTGATCAGCCTGATCTCGCTGTTGACGGCGCTGATCCTGCTGGCGCTGCCCAAGGCGAACGAGTTCTTCCGTAAGCCGACCCAGCAGTGGGAGCCGCCCACGCCCGGCGGTGCCTACCCGAGCCAGCCCGGCTACCCGCAGGCCCCCGGTTACCCGGGCACCAGCCCGGCCGAGCCGGGTTACCCGGGCACCCCACAGCAGCCGGGCGAGCCCGGCTATCCGGCCACCGGCAGCCAGCCACCGGCCGGCGGTCAGGGCGGCCAGCCGAGCGGGCAGACCCCGCCGTCGGATGGCCCGGAGCAGCCCGGTACCCAGCCGCCCACCGATCGCCCCGGCTGACCTTCGGTGGGTTGGCGCGGGTGTCGACGTCCCTGGTCGGCCGGCACCTGAACTCTGCCTCGGCTTGCCCCAGGTCTTCGACACACGCGTAACACACGACCGCGACGGTCCCTCCGAGTAGGTTGCTTCCGAACGCCTACCGGAGGGACTCGTCGTGTCGTACCCCGAACAGGCACCGGCTCGCCGGCCGGCCACGGTGCTGCTGGCCGTGTCGACGCTGATGGTGATGGCGCTCGGCGCGCTCGCGTACGCGGTGATCGGGCTCGTCTCGGTGAGCGGCACGGTAGACCGGTTCCGCGCGACGGCCGACGCCGACCCCGGTCAGGTCGACGCGGCGGTGGCTCTGTTGCGGGCCTCGGTCGTGGTGTCGGCGGTGCTGAGCATTCTCGCCGCTCTGCTCCTCGTCGGCCTGGCCGTGGGGCTGACCGCCCGCCGACCGGCGGCCCGGGTGGCGACCTGGGTGGTCGCCGGGTTGGGCATGTGCTGCGGGTGTGGTGGGCTCGCCACCCTGATCGTGCAGCGCGCCGTGCCCCTGGATTTCGGTGACGACCGGGCGACCGCCGATTTGCTCGCTCGGCTGCCGGACGCCTATCCGTCCTGGTGGATTCCGCTCACCGTCACCCTTTCGATCGCTCAGGTGCTCGGTTACCTTGTGGTAGCCGTGCTGCTGGCACTGCCTGCGGCCAACGCCTGGTTCCGGCGTCGGCCGGCACTCCACCAGCCACCCACAGCACCGTTCGGACAGCCACCGGCGGCGCCGCACCAGCCGCCGTACCAGCCCTACCCGCCGCCCGGGGCGCCGCCGTCGCCCCCGAACCCGCCGAGGTGATGACGCCCGTGACGCCCGACCGGACGACCGAACGATGGGCGTTGATCACCGGGGCGACGGCGGGCATCGGGGCGGCGTTCGCTGCCCGGCTCGCCTCCGACGGATGGCACCTGGTGCTGGTGGCCCGCGACGCGACCCGGCTGGCGGCCCAGGCCGCCGAGTTGACCGGTCGGCACGGCGTGGAGACCGAGACCCTCACCGCTGATCTGTCCACCGACGACGGTTGCGCCGCGGTCGAACGACGGCTGGCCGACGGGCCGTCCGTCGAGCTTCTGATCAACAACGCCGGCATCAGCCTGAACAAGCCCTTCCTCCGGTCGTCCGTCCAGGACGAGACCCGACTGCTGCGGCTGAACGTCCATGCGGTGCTTCGGCTGACCCTCGCCGCGCTGGCCACGATGACCGAGCGGCGCAGCGGGGCAGTGATTAATGTCTCTTCGGTGGCAGGTTTCGGCGCGGTGATGCCCGGGTCCACGTACTCGGCCAGCAAGGCGTGGGTGACCAACTTCAGCGAGTCCGTCGGGCAGTCCGCCCGCCCCTTCGGCGTACGCGTGATGGCGCTCTGCCCGGGCTACACCCGCACGGAGTTCCACCAACGAGCCGGCATCGACATGTCGAAAACCCCCGAATGGATGTGGCTCGAAGCCACCGATGTGGTCGACGAGGCCCTGCGTGACCTGCGCAAAGGCAAGTTGGTGAGCGTTCCGTCGTGGAAGTACAAAGTGGCCGTGGCGGGGCTGCGGCACGCCCCGCGTCGCCTGCTCGACGTGGTCTCCCGGGACACCCGTGGGCGCATCGGCCGCGACCGCGGCTGACCGGCGGCCGAGCGGCCGACCGCGTGGCGGGGCGGAGGACATGAACCGATCCACCCGTGATGATCGACGTAGCGTAACCGGACATCGCCACTCATCGGTCCCCCGGAGGGTTGACCAGGGTGGCCCGCACACGCGGCACACAGACTTGCGCAGTACCCTCTATCGCCATGGGGGACCACGACGACCTGCGTAAATTCATCTCCGACCTGGCTGTGGTCCATGGCCGGGTGGTGCTCTCCTCCGGGCGGGAGGCCGACTGGTATGTAGACCTGCGTCGCGTCACGCTGCATAACCAGGCGGCACCGTTGGTGGGACGGGTGATGCGGGAGCTGACCGCCGACTGGTCGTACGACGCGGTGGGCGGTCTGACCCTGGGGGCCGACCCGATCGCCTTCGCGATGCTGCACGCTGCCGGGCGTCCGTTGGACGCGTTCGTGGTCCGCAAGGCGGGCAAGGCGCACGGGCTGCAACGTCGGATCGAGGGGCCCGACGTGGCGGGTCGCCGGGTGCTGGCGGTGGAGGACACCTCTACCACCGGGGGAAGCGTGTTGACCGCCGTCGAGGCCCTCCGCGAGGCCGGGGCCGAGGTCGTGGGGGTGGCGGTTATCGTTGATCGTGGTGCCGGCGACGCGGTGCGAGCCGCCGGATTGCCCTATCGGGCGGCCTATACGTTGGCTGACCTCGGCCTTGTGGCGTAAAAGTTTGCCGATTCGGACCTGCTGATATGCAGGCGGATCGATGCTGCTGGTGGAAGGATGGAATACGTGGGAACTGCGTTGGCCGAAATGACTATGCCTCAGATCTCGCCGCTTGCCGGCGAGCCGATCGAACGCGCCGACGCCGAGCGGCTGGCGGGGGTCCTCAAGGCCCTTGCCGACCCCGCTCGGCTGCGGCTGCTCAGCCTGATCCAGTCGGCACCCGAGGGAGAAGCGTGCGTGTGTGACCTCACCGCGCCGCTCGGCCTCTCCCAGCCGACGGTCAGCCACCACCTCCGAATCCTCACCGAGGCCGGCTTGCTGGAGCGGGAGAAGCGCGGTGTGTGGGCCTACTACCGGTTGGTCCCGACCGCGATCGCCACGATCGCCGACCTGCTGACCCCGCCGCGTAAGCGGGCCACCAAAAAGGCTCGCTGAACCGGAACCGCTTGGTGGCTGCCCAGCCGGGCAGCCATCAAGCGGCGGTCGTCAGTGGACGCGCGGCGTCTCGTACGTCTCCTCGGTGAGGTCCCGGGCGGCCCGGCGCAGCCGGCGACGCTCGGCGATGATCATTGCCGTGACCACGGCGACTCCGATCAGGAACAGCGCCACAATGGACGGAACGTGGTCGCCCGGCGCGTACAGGGCGCGGTCCTCGGACTGCCACGGCCACAGCGCGCGCAGGCTGCCCAGGATGACACCGGCCATCACCGCCAGGGTCATCCGGCGGTGCTGCTCAAGCAGCCACTGAAGCAGCTTGACGAAGAGCGCCAAGCCGATGACCATGCCCGTGGCGAAGATCGCCAGGTAGCCGAAGTCGCGATCGTTGACGGCGCTGATGGTCGGCTCGTACAGGCCGACGGTGAGCAGCAGGAACGACCCGGAGACCCCGGGCAGCACCAGGGCACAGACCGCGACCGCCGCCGCGACCAGTACGACCAACGGGTGCGGTTCGATGGTGGCCTGCGGCAGGCCGGTCAGAATGAACGCCGCCATCGCGGCGACGATCAGAGCGAGCACCTCCAGCCCGCGCCACGGCTTGCCGACCATCGAGATCGGCACCAGCACCGAGGCGAGGACCAGCCCGAGGAAGAGTCCTCTGGTCTGCTCCGGATGGTCGACCAGCAGTGGTTCGAGCAGCTTCGCCGCGATCAGCAGGCCGGGCAGCATGCCGATCAGCAGCGGGATCACCACCTCCCAGTGCACCTGCCGTAGCTGGTGCCCCGCCCGCGTCCACCCGCGCCCGCGCGGCACGTCGGTCACCGCGTACCGCACCGTGTTCACCAGATGCCCGGCGGACGCGATGACCCGCTCGTACACGCCGGTCACCAGCGCGATCGTCCCGCCGCTGACCCCTGGCACGGCCTCGGCCACACCGATGGCCGCGCCGCGCAGGACATGGCCTACCCGTTCGCCCAATGCCATGAAGATTCCGTTCCGTGAATCGCTCGATCACTGGCCCCGTGTGGCGTCCGCCACGGTCAATCAGGCTACCGGGGCCCGCGTCACCCGCCCGGCCAGGTCAGAGCTGCGGGTCGACCGCTCCGATTCGCAGGCCAGGATCGCGACGGCCAACTCGTGGCCAGCGGGGGGTGGGGGAAAGGGCGGTGCCCCGCCGAGGATGGTCGGCGGGGCACCGGTGGTGCTGTCGTTCCGTACGGGCTACGCGGTGAAGTGGGTACGGCGGCGGCGGGCCAGCACGAAGCCGGCCACACCGGCGGCGAGCAGCACGCCGCCGACGCCCGCGATCAGCGCGGTGTTGGCGCCGGTGATCGGCAGCTCGCCGCCGTCACCGCCACCCTGGCCGCCGCTCGGGTTGACGACGAGCTTGGCGACGTCGTTGGCCGGCTTCAAGTCGGCGTAGAAGCCGCCGTCGCACTGGCAGGCGACGTTGACCTTGACCTCGCCGGTGGCGTTCGGCACGACCTTGTCGATCCGGAGCCCGAACTCCATGGTCTCCGCGTCACCGGCCTTGATGAACCAGCTGGTGTAGCAGCGGTAAAGGCCGGCACCCGGCTCGCCCGGTTCGCCCCACTCGTTCTCGCCGCGCACCGGTGAGCAGTTGTCGGGCACCTTGACCGCGGTGGTGCCGTTCGGAATCGCGACCTCCATGTTGGTGACCGAGGATCCGGAACGGCCGTAGTCCAGGGTGGCCGGGCCGTTGTTGCGGAAGCCGACGGTGGCGACGACCTCGTCGCCCTTCGCGCCGGAGACCTCGTCGCCGACCGCCTCAAGGTCGGTGCTGTTCTTGCCGGTGACCGTCACCCCGAGGCTCGACCAGTTGTTGTCCGGCTGGGTGTCCGCCTGGAAGGTACGCGCTGCGATGCTCGGACCGGCCTCGTCCAGCAGCAGTTCGCCGCCGGTGCCCGGCTTGCCGATGGTGGCGCCGCGGCTCTTCACGTACGCCTCGTAGTCCTCGAACTCGGCCGGAGTCAGCCACAGGATCTCGCCGTAGTCGAAGCCCGGCGCGAACGCGTCCTTGGCGATCCGGTACGGCAGGGTGGCGACGTAGCTGGTACGCGGCTCCAGCTGGCGGTCGAAGTGGCAGGTGCGCAGCCAACTTCCCTCGTACGTGCAGTTGGCGTACTGCTTGTCGGCCTGGATCCCGTAGTCGTTGTAGAAGACGGCGACGGCGCCCTTGGCGACCGTCTCGCCCGGGTTGCCGACCCGCAGCGGCACGGTGAACGACGAGCCCGGCTTGCCGGAGTGCTCCGTCTCGGGGCCGGCGGCCAGATCGACGCCCTCGCCGATCCGCACCCGCGCCTCGTGGGTCACGGCCGCGTAGCCGGTGGCACTGAGGCTCACCTTGACGGTGCCCTCGTCGCCGTCCTTGGCGTCCTTGGTGGGCGCGATGACCACCGAGTAGAGGCCACCGAATCCGCCCTCGTACAGCTCGACCTCGAACGGGTCCGTGCAGACGAGGACGTTCGGTTCGGGCGTCGAGCAGTAGTCGGCGTCGTACTCCGGCGTCACGGTCGCCTTGCCCGCGAGCCCGGTGAAGTCGTAGCGCACGGTGAGGTCGTGTACCACCACCGTGGAGGAAGCGAACAGGATCGGGCTGTCGATCTTGCCGGGGGAGCCGGCGGCGATGGTGGTGTCGCCGAAGTAGACGCCCAGGGAAATCTCGGACTCCTCGGCCGAGGCGGGAGTGGCAGGGGTGGCGACGGCAGCGATCAGCGCGCCGGCCACGCCCAACCCGGCCAGCCGGCGCCGGGTGGAGTGGGTGAGCATGAAGGGGGTCCTCCCGTGAGGGGTGCAGGTGAAGCCCCCGGATGCTAAGGAATCTCTAAGGTTCCCGCTGTCCGTATCGACTGTCCCGGGCGAGGTCTGACCGAAAGGTTGATCAGCGGTAGTCGTCCTCGTCGGCACCGACCACGCGGGCCTGTTCCATGGCGTCCCAGTCGTCGACCTCCAGGCCGCGATGCGGCTCGACGTCGACCTGACTCGGGTCGACCACGGCAGCCTGCTCGACAGCGTCGGCGGGTTCGGCCTCCAGGTCGCGCTCCTCCGGGCTCAGGTGGTCGCCGGGGGCGAAGTCCTCGTCGGGCTGGCCCATTCGATGCCTCCGGGATGTCGGCGGTCGGGTACCCACCCACCGTACGGGGTGTGCCGGCGGCACGCTGGGAACCGCCGAGCCGTACGCCGGTGCCGAGCCGCCGAGCGTACGCCGTCGTCGTAGCCGAGTCGGCCGAATCGGCCCACCGGTGACTCCCGCCGGTGCCAGGATGGGGCCGTGGGCTTCCTCATCCGACTGGCGGCGACCGCCATCGCACTGTGGATCACCACGCTGATCGTGCCCGGTGTCGAGGTGACCGGGCGCACCGGTTACGACACGGCGTTCACCCTGCTCATCGTGGCGCTGATCTTCGGCCTGGTCAACGCGGTGCTCAAGCCGGTCATCAAGGTCGTGGGCTGCGTCTTCTACCTGCTGACCCTCGGCCTGTTCGCGCTGGTGGTGAACGCCCTGTTGTTCCTGCTGACCGACCGGATCGCCCGGGCGTTCGAGCTGCCGTTTCAGGTGGACGGCTTCTGGGCGGCTTTCTGGGGGGCCATCGTGATGGCGGTGGTCACCTGGCTGATCAGCGTCGCCGTACCGGATCCAGCGGACCGGCGGTGAACCGGCCCGGTTGTGCCGGTCCGGTGCCGCTACGGGATACTGCCCGCGGAGGACAGCGCGGTCCGGCGCAGCACGGTAGGACTGGCGGCCGCACGGCCGGCCCCCAAGGTAGAAGAGGCGGCCGCACGGCCGGGCCCCTACGGAGAACAGCGGCCGTACGGCCGACAGCGGCAAGTAAGGAGCGTTCGACATGCCCATCGCTTCCCCCGAGGCTTACGCCGAGATGCTGGACCGCGCCAAGGCCGGCCGGTACGCGTACCCGGCGATCAACGTGACGTCCTCGCAGACGCTGAACGCGGCGCTCAAGGGCTTCGCCGACGCGGAGAGCGACGGCATCATCCAGGTCTCCACCGGTGGCGCGGAGTACCTCTCCGGCCCCTCGGTCAAGGACATGGTCACCGGTGCGGTGGCGTTCGCCGCGTACGCGCACGAGGTGGCCAAGAAGTACCCGGTCAACATCGCCCTGCACACCGACCACTGCCCGAAGGACAAGCTGGACAAGTTCGTCCGGCCGCTGATGGCCATCTCCCAGGAGCGGGTGAAGGCCGGCCAGGAGCCGCTGTACCAGTCGCACATGTGGGACGGTTCGGCCGTGCCGGTGGCGGAGAACCTGGAGATCGCGGCCCAGCTGCTCGACGAGGCGGCCAAGGGCAAGATCGTCCTGGAGATCGAGGTCGGTGTCGTCGGCGGCGAGGAGGATGGCGTCGAGAACGCCATCAACGACAAGCTCTACACCACTGTCGAGGACGGCCTGGCCATGGTCGAGGCGCTCGGCCTGGGCGAGAAGGGCCGCTACATGGCGGCGCTGACCTTCGGCAACGTGCACGGCGTCTACAAGCCGGGCAACGTCAAGCTCCGCCCGGAGATCCTCAACCAGATCCAGGAGGCGGTCGGCGCCAAGTACGGCAAGGACAAGCCGCTCAGCCTGGTCTTCCACGGCGGCTCCGGTTCGCTGCTCTCGGAGATCCGCGAAGCGCTCGACTACGGCGTGGTGAAGATGAACATCGACACCGACACCCAGTACGCCTTCACCCGTCCGGCGGCGGACCACATGCTCCGCAACTACGACGGCGTGCTCAAGGTCGACGGCGAGGTCGGCAACAAGAAGATGTACGACCCGCGGGTGTGGGGCAAGGCCGCCGAGGCGGGCATGGCCACCCGCGTGGCGGAGGCCTGCGAGCACCTGCGCTCCACCGGCACCACGATGACCAAGTGACGAACTGACGTCGCCCGGACGGCGGCCGGCTCCGACTCGGGGCCGGCCGCCGTGCCGTTGCGCCCGCACAGGCAGGCTTCCGTCTTCCTACCTCGTCAGCAGGCGGGCGGCCTCGTGGACGTCGTCGGTCAGGTGCACGGTGTTCGAGAGGTCCCCGAAGGGGGAGGCGGCCAGTAGCGGGCGCAGCAGCGACTCCACCGGCAGCTCCGTCGTCCAGTACGCGCGGTCCAGGAAGACGTACGCGCCACTGGCTCCGTCGGTGCCGTAGTAGGTCTTGGTGGCCGCCTGGAACACCTCCTGCACGGTGCCGGCGCGGCCGGGGGCGAAGACGATGCCACCCCGGGCCAGCCGCAGGATGGTGTCCTCCCGGATGGCGTTGGAGAAGTACTTGGCGATCCGGCCCGCGAACAGGTTCGCCGGCTCGTGCCCGTACAGCCAGGTCGGCACGGCGAGGCCGCCGCAGCCCGCCCAGTCCAGATCGCCACTGGTCAGCGCGGCTGAGTCCGCCCGATAGGCGGTCACCGGCTCGGTGCCGTTGACCGGCGGCGTGACCGAGCGGCCGAAGAGTTCCCGTACCCGCAGCGCCGCCGCCGTGTAGCGGTCGTGGTCGGTGTAGTCCGGCGCGGTGGCGAGCAGGTCGATGGCCGCGTTGAGGTCCTCCGCCGACCGGGTCGACAGGTACGCACCCAGGTTGGCCGCCTCCATCACGCCCGGCCCACCACCGGTGACCACCAACCGGTGCGCCCGCGCGAGCTCCCGGCCGAGCACCGCGGCCATCCGGTACGGCTCACTGCCGCGGCGGACCGCGTGTCCGCCCATCACCCCGACCACCGACTGCGGCCCGTGGGTGGTCAGCCAGGCACGGGTGGCGTCGGCGAGCGCGTTGTCCACACCGTGGTCGTGCAGCCGCTGGCCGAGCGCTTCCCGGACATCGGGTAACGCGCCGCCGTGCGCGCGGAAGTGCGCGTACACCCGGGTGTCGTACATCGCCGTGAAGCCACCCTCGGCGAAGCCGGCGGCGAGTTCCTCCGGGGTGTAGAGGTGGGACGGCTGGGTCGGGTACGGCAGGCCGGAGAAGGGCGGCACCACGTTGGCGCCCCGCCGGACCAGGTCGGCTCCGACCTGCCGGGAGGCGAAGCGGCAGCCGACGAAGAGCGTGCCGGCCACCTCGACCCCGGTGAGGTCGGGGACCGGCGCCAGGTCCAGCCGGAGGCCCTGCACGGTGAGCCCGACCAGGCTGCCGGTGGCCAGTCGCCTGTCGAACTCCGCCCGGGTCTGGATCTCGTCTGTCCAGGTGTGCGGCTCGATGACGTCCGCGGGTGGTGGAGTCGGCATCGGGTCATCCTGCCGGGCCGGCGCAACGCCGTGGACGTGGCCCCGGGGGACGACCCGGTGATGAGACGGGAGCCCGGCGGCCTGGCCGGGCTCCCGCACTTCCGGTTCCTGGGGAGGCTCCGGATCCATAGTTGTAGTGGATACGACCCGACGACGGCATGGGCCGCAGGCGTGACCGACCTCTCGGCCGTTCAGCCGACCGGCTGACCGGACCCCCTCGCGGGCCGCCGTGCGAAGCGGGTTGAATGGGGCGATGCAGAACCTCCTACCTGAGCCGCCCGCCACGCTCCTGCCCGCGCACGTCGAGGCCGACTCCGCGCTGGCCGCAGCCGAGCAGGCCGGCAGCGACGAGGCGTTCGCCGAGGCGGCGGCCCGGTACCCGACGCACAGCGCGGCATGGGCGGCGCTCGCCGCCCGGGCGTTCGCGCAGGGCCAGGTCGTGCCGGCGTACGCGTACGCCCGTACCGGCTACCACCGGGGTCTGGACCAGCTGCGACGCAGCGGCTGGAAGGGGCACGGGCCGGTGCCGTGGTCGCACGAGCCCAACCGTGGCTTCCTGCGCTGCCTCTACGTGCTGTCCCGGGCTGCCGACGCGATCGCCGAGGCGGACGAGGCGGCCCGCTGCGCCCAGTTCCTCCGCGACTGCGATCCGGCCGCCGCCGACGCGCTGGCCAGCAACTGACCCGGTGCGGTGTTGCCGGCCCGGGCACGCCCGGGTCGGCGGCGCGTCGGCAGGCGGCCTACAGGCCCTCGGCCACCGAGGCGGCGATCTTGAGCCAGGCGTCCCGGGTGGCCGTCGAGAGCTGCGCGTACCGCAGCGGCTCGCCGGTGTCGATGAGTCGCTCGTACGGGGCGAGCAGCACCGCCCGGGTACGGGCGGCGAAGTGTTCCTGGATGGCGGGCAGGTCGATCTCCTTGCGGGACGGTGGCATGGAGACCACGGTGACCGCCTGCCGGACCAGCCGTTGCCGCCCGCTCTGTTCCAGGTGGTCGAGCATCCGGGCGGCTGTCTCGGCGGAGTCGTTCCGGGCGGACATGGTGACCACCAGCTGGTCGGTGGCATCCATGGCGGCCTGCCAGTTCTGCGCCCGGACGTTGTTCCCGGTGTCCACGAAGATCAACTTGTAGAACCGGCTGACCACCTCGCGGATCTCGCCGAAGGCGGCGGCGGTGAGCATCTCACCGCCGGTGGCCGACTCGTCGGAGGCGAGCACGTCGAACATCCCCTCGCCCTGCGAGCGGACGTACTGGGACAGGTCGCCGACCCGACCCTGCGCGCCGTGGAACTGGCCGAGGTCCCGCAGCAGGTCCCGCACCGTACGCGAATGGAAATCCTGCTGGGCCCGCATGCCGAGGGTGCCCTGGGTCTCGTTGTTGTCCCAGGCCAGCACGTATCCACCGCGATTCTGACCAAAGGTCATCGCGAGCAGCAGGATGGCGACGGTCTTGCCGGCTCCGCCCTTCGGGTTGACCACGGTGACCTGCCGTAGCCCGCCGAAGTTGCGGCGCACCATCTCGATGTCCCGCTTGCGTTCCAGTTCGTGTCGCCCTGGCGGGAGCTTCACCAGGCCCGTCTTGTTGACCACGGCGCGGAGCCCGGTCGTCGCGACCGGGTCGGCGGGGCGCACCTGCCGACGGCGGGCGAAGTCCTCGGCGGTGGGCGCGGCACCGACCTCCGGGTTCCAGGCCGGCTCCGAGTATGCCGACGGCACCCGCGACGCGGTGTTCGTCTGCGGGTAGGGCTGCTGGGGTGCCGCCGGTGCCATCGGCGGCGTCCCACCCTGCTGCCAGGGCGCGGGGCTCCAGGCCGGCTGCGGCGGGAACGGACCGGGTGGCGCCGGCGCGTACGACTGCGGGGTCAGCGGGTCGGGTGGCGGCGGCGCGTCGGGCCCGACGTCGGCTGGTTGCGGATCGGAGGGCGGCGGCGCGGCCGGCACACCGGTATCGGAGGGCACCGGCGGCAGGGGCGCACCGGGTTGCGGCACCGGGGCGCTGCCGTGCTGGGCAGTCGGCGGCGCGACGAAAGGGTACGGGCCGGGTTGCTGAGGCGTCGCGGGCAGCGGCTGCGGAATCGGTGGCAGCGGTTGGGCCGGCCCGGCCCAGGTGGGGCGGGGCGCGCCGGCAGAGGTCTCGGCGGACGCGACCGAATCGGATCCGGACCGCTGTGGTGGATGTGCCCACGGCGATTCCGTCTGCGGTCGGCCCACGGGCTCCGCTTGCGGTCCGGCCACGGGCTCCGCTTGCGGTCGGGCCACGGGCTCCGCTTGCGGTCGGGCCACGGGCGGAGCCGCATCGTCGGCACGGGGCGCGGCCACGGTCATCGCGTCGTTCGACGGATCCTGGTCACCCGATTCGGCCGGCCCACCGTCGCGGGTGGGCGTGACGGCGGTGGGTCGGTCCAGGGTGAAGGGCAGGTCCAGGTCGACCTGGCCGGGCCCGGGTTGCGGTACCGGCTCCCAGCCGCTGGCGGTCGGCGCGCCGTTGGTCAACGACGGATAGTCCGCAGGTGACGGAGGTGCACCGGGTGCGTGCGTCGGCCGTCCGGGCACGTGCTGCGGCTCCGCCGCCGTGGGCGGATATGCCGGTCCCACGACCTGGGGCGGATATGCCGGTCCCGCGACCGAAGGCGGATCGGTCGGTTGCGCGACCGGAGGCCGGTTGGGCGGTTGTGCGGGCGACGGATGCCCGGGCGGGGGCGGCACGGTGGGTGGCACCGGCGGCGGGGCACCCCACGTGGGCGCGCCGAAGCCGTCGATCTGCTCCGGCGGCCAGAGTGGTTCGATGTCCCGTTCCGGCATGCCATGCTGGCCGGGCACGTGCACCCGGTCGGCGTTGTCGTCCACCACGGTGTCCTCCCCATTCCTCCTGACGAGGATAGGCCCCGCGGCCGACCCCGGCCTCCGCTGCGCCGGCCGGGTCAGGTCAGGCCGTCCAGACCGCCCAGGCACCCGGCTCGGTCCACCAGGACCGCTTGCGCGTCAGCTGCCCCGCCACGCCATCGTCCAGGTACGGCAGCGCCGCCTCGTCCCGGGGCAGCACCGACGCGGCCCGGCCCCGGGCCCGCCGGACCTCCAGGCGTACCCGGCGGCGACCCCACCGCGACCGGGTGACCACCGGTACGGCCACCGCCACCTCGACCAGCCCGTCGGTCGGATCCGGCCCGGCCAGCAGCGCCACGTCGTCGAGCCGGGCGTACCCGCCCGCGTTGCCGATCGCGCAGGCGAGCAGCGGTTCTTCGCCGTCCGACAGCACGGTGTCGTCCACCTCCACCCGGCCGCGCCAGGGCAGTGGGGTGCCGTCCTCACCGGCGGCTCCGAGCAGCGCGCCGTCCAGCGTCACCGAGCCACCGTCATGCCGCAGCAGGTCGAGCCGGCGTGGCGAGCCGTCCAGCACCGCGGCGGCCACCGCCGCCGGGTCGCGGGCCAACCCGAGCTGCGCGGCGAGGTCGTGGTGCGTTGTGCTGCGCGCCGGATCGAGCGGCAGTACGCCGACCGCTGGCAGATCCGGCACGGTCCGGTTGCCGGCCAGGTCGGTCGGGCGGCGACTGGGCGGCGGCGCGTACCGCCGGACCATGCGACGGAGCACGGCGCGCAACTGTGCGTCACCGGCCACCGCGACCACGAGCCGGGTCTTGGCATCGGCATCCGGCCAGGTGAGGCCGTCCGCTCGCGGTGGCCCGTCCAGTCGGGCCAGTACTTCGTCGATCTCCGCGTCCGAGTGGGCGGTCACCGTCTCGACCCGGGCACCTCGGGCCGTCAACGCATCGGAGCAGGTCAGCACCGGTACGCGCGGCGTCTCGCAGCGTTCCTCGCGATCCTCGGCGGCGTCGGTGTCACCGCCGCAGCAGGCTCCGCCGCTGCCGCACCCGGCTCCTGGAGCGTCCCGCTCCGAGCCCAGGGTGAGCAGCACCACGTCGTACACGGGTAGCTCCTCCTGCTGTCCCCGACGCGACCCCTGCCGGTCGTGCCGTCACTACTTGTTAGCCTGACACCCCGGGCTCGCTGACCGGTCGCCATCTGGCACCCGAGCCTTCTGGAGGCGAGAAGATGCCAGCGATCGTGCTCATCGGCGCTCAGTGGGGCGACGAGGGCAAGGGCAAGGTTACCGACCAGCTGGGTGAGCGGGTCGACTACGTCGTCCGCTACTCGGGCGGCAACAACGCCGGCCACACGGTGATCACCCCGGACGGGCAGAAGTACGCGCTGCACCTGATGCCGTCGGGTGCGCTCTCCCCGAACGCCGTGATCGTCATCGGCAACGGTGTGGTGGTCGATCCGAAGGTGCTGCTCAGCGAGATCGACGGCTTGGCCGAGCGGGGCGTGGACGTGTCCCGGCTGCGGATCTCCGGCGACGCGCATCTGATCATGCCGCACCACCGGGCGCTGGACCGAGTGGTCGAGCGATACCTGGGCAGCTCGCGGATCGGTACCACCGGTCGGGGCATCGGTCCCGCGTACGGCGACAAGGTGGCCCGGATGGGCATCCGGGTGCAGGACCTGCTCGACCCGGGCATCCTGCGCAAGAAGCTGGAACTCGCGTTGCGCGAGAAGAACCAGGTGCTGTTCAAGGTCTACAACCGCAAGGCGATCGACGTCGACGCCACCATCGAGGAGTACCTCGAGTACGCGGAGCGGCTGCGGCCGTACATCGCGGAGACCCGGGCGATGCTCTGGGACGCGCTGGACCGTGGGGACACCGTCCTGCTGGAGGGCGCCCAGGCCACCATGCTCGACATGGACCACGGCACGTACCCCTTCGTCACCTCGTCGAACCCGACGGCCGGTGGAGCGTGCGTCGGTGCCGGCATCCCGCCGACCGCGATCACGAAGGTGATCGCGGTGAGCAAGGCGTACACCACGCGAGTCGGTTCCGGACCGTTCCCGACCGAGCTGTTCGACGACAACGGTCAACACCTGCGCAAGGTTGGCCACGAGTACGGCACCACCACCGGGCGGGAACGTCGGTGCGGCTGGTTCGACGCGGTCGTCGCCCGGTACGCCTGCCGCCTCAACGGCGTCACCGACCTGGTGATCACCAAGCTGGACGTGCTCACCGGCCTGCCCACGGTCCCGATCTGCGTCGGCTACGAGATCAACGGCAAGCGGGTCGACGACATGCCGATGACCCAGACCGACTTCCACCACGCCGTGCCGATCTACGAGGAGCACCCCGGCTGGTGGGAAGACATCACCAAGGCGCGTACGGAGGACGACCTCCCCGAGAACGCCCGCCGCTACATCGCCCGCATCGAGGAACTCACCGGAACCCGGGTAAGCGTCGTAGGCGTAGGCCCCGGCCGCGAAGAAAACGTAACCCGCCACCCCCTCCTCCCCTAACC